>CAZQGH010000014.1:0-27112 GCA_964592915.1 Candidatus Woesearchaeota archaeon
ACAACTGCTTTTCCCTGGACAATTTGTCCTTCTTCTGATTCTTCATCTACAACTTGAAAATAGTATTCTGTTTTTTTGCCCCCTCTCCACAACTCTAAGATATAACTTCCTAATTCAGCAGGTTCAAAATAAGATACATCGTTACTTCCTACTCTTAAATAAGTTTCTGAGGGAGAAATAATTTTAAGTCTGTAGTTGCCCATAGTCCTCATATCTAACCTAACTCTCTCGCCCAATACATAAGAATCTTTTTTTGTGATACCTGAAGAAACATCTGATAAAGAAATTACCAATACAAAAAAAAGCGCAATAAGCAAAACTATGCTAATCTCACCTACTTTAACCATACTTTTTTTATTCATTGTTTACCTCTTTTTGTAAAAATTTAATAGCTTCTTCTACAACATGAGATTTATTTCTAAATTTTCCTGAATTAACTAGTTTTTCAATAAGTTTAATAGTTTCTTTATCAAAAGTAAAACTTGCTCGTTCTTTCATTTATTACCTCTTTTATATATCTTTATTAGAAAAAAGGCTTTATAAATATTACTGAATATTATTTAGTATTATTAAATAATATCTAATAATACCCATATAGTAAAGATTATAAATACTTTTTCTCTAAGACACTTATGAAAAAGAAAGAGAAAAAACCTGTTGGAATCTGGATAATCTCTGTTTTCTATTTTATAGCAGTTGTTTTATATTTCTTAACAGGTTTAATTTCTTTGTTTTATAAAGAACTTTTATATAATATCCCTAAACTTAAAGAACTAAGTTTAGCTAATGGGGTGTTTATCTTTTTTGGATTATTTATGTTTGGTTTAGCTATATTATCTTTTTTTATTGCGAGAGGAATATTAAAAAGACAAAACTGGGCGAGGACAACCGTGATTGTTATCTCTATTATAAATATAGTCGGAGGAATTTTGTCAATAGCTGAAGGAAGTTATATTAGTTCTATTAATCTGCTTGCTAATTTGGTTATTGGAATCTATTTAATTTTCAGCGAAAAAGTTAAAAAATTTTTTAAAAATGCATGAAATAAGTTTTGCAAAATATATCTTGAACCAGATTGAAAACAAAGATAAAGTTAAAGAATTAGAAATTGAAGTTGGAGAATTAGCTGGAGTTAGTGGTGAAGATTTAAAAGAAACTATTGAAAAAATGACTGGCTGGAATATAAAAATAAAAGAAATGGATTCCAAAGTTAAGTGTGATTGTGGATATCTTGGAAGAGCAAAAATTAAAGGAAGAGGACATGATATTGTTATTTATGCCTGTCCAAAATGCGGCTTGAACCCTGAAGTTTTATCTGGCTCAAATATTAAATTAAACAAAGTTGTTTATTTTTAAAATGTGCTTGTCAATTCCTGGGAAAGTTATTGAAATTAAAAATAATCAGTTTATGATTAATTATGGAGATGAAAAAAGAGTTGTTGAACAATCTGTTGTTGATGTTGAAGTCGGGGACTATGTTATTGTTAATAACAAGATTATAATTTCAAAAATAGATAAAGAAAAAGCTGAACAATTTCTGGAGTTGTTGCGATGAATGAGGAAAATTTGAGTCCTGAAAGATTTTTTTTCTTATATGCTTTTCCTTGTTTAAAATTAAAACTTATTAGAAATGAAATAACTGAAGAATATTTTGAGCACTATAAAAAAATAAGAAATGAAAAAGCAGGAATTTCAAGAGATGAATTAGGGAAATTGTTTCCTAATGCTATAAAAAGAATGGGAAATAACTGGAATCCTGTTAATGTCCAAGATTACTGGTATATAAAACATAATGAGATTATTGATTCAAAATCTCAGGGATATGGAGATGATGAAGGGCATACAGACAGAACAAGAAGAGCTTGCAAAGTTCATTTTGGATTAGTTGAATCTGTTGATGATAAAGTTATTGTTAATTATAATAATGGAAATCATGAAGTTGAAAATTATGGAGAAGAACTAAGAGAAGGAGATTATGTAACAGTTCATTTAGGATGCATTTGTGAGAAAATATCGAAGGAATTATACCAAAATTATGGATAAACAAAAAATCTTGTGTTTGGGCAATGAATTTATAAAAAAAGATTCTTTAGCAAAAGAGATTTCTCAGGATTTGAAACAAAAATTAAAAAAATTTGAAATGATTAATATAAAAGATTCATTTGAATTATTAGATTATATCAATGATGAATTAATTATTTTAGATGTTGTTGACAAGTTAGATAGAGTTATGGAAATTTCAAAAAAGGATTTAAGGGAGAATAAAATAACAAATTCGCATGATTTTGATTCGGGATTTTTCTTGCAATTATTAGACATGGATGTTCGTATTATTGGATTGCCTCAGACTGGAGAAAAAGAGGAAATTAAACAAGAAGTTATTAAATTATTACAACCAGTTAACTTTTAGAAAATGTGTTGAGCAGGAAAAACAAGGGTCATATGCTCTTATAATTTTTTCTGCTTCTAATACGATTTTCTCCTTGGATTTTGTTTTTTTAAGAGTATTTTCAATATGACTTGCAATATCAATTTCCATCATATTTAAGTTTTGGGTTGTCGGGGGGATTATATTGCAATAAGAAATCTTACCATTGTTATTTATTTTATATTCATGAAATAATGTTCCGCGAGGAGCTTCTACTGCTGATACTCCATGCCCTTTTTTAATTTTAAATTTAGAAACTTTTTCCTGCTTTTCTAATTTTTCTGCTAATTTAACAGCTTTTTTGGATAAATGCAGTAATTCCAAAGCCTGAGCAATATTATTAAAAAACGGATTTTTTAATGATAATTCGTTTTTATTCAGATATTTCTTAGATTCATTGTCTAACTGTTCCTTGTTATTTAATATTCTCGCCATAGCTCCTGCCATATAAGGCTTGGAATCTTTTAAAACAAATTTTGAAGTTGCATATTCTTTTATATTTTCTTTTAAATGTTTTTTATAATCCCTAATATTGATTTTCCCTGAATTAGAAACTATTTTACCTTTAATAGTTGCATAATCTTTATCTTTTAATGACAAATAATCAGATTCTCTTTCTAAAACTGGATAAGGAATATTTAAAAATAATCCTATGGTTTTTCTTATTATTTTTTGATAATCTTCTAAATCATCAATAATTTTATCGGGATTTTGTTTAATTTCTTCTTTTATCTTAATAAATGGATGGATTTCTCTTCCTCCAAATACTTCAATTATTTTATTTCCTAATTGTATTAATTTTATTGCATTATCAATTTTTTCCTTATGCGCTTTTGTCATAGTTATTGCTGAAGAAAAACCTAAATAGTCTGGCAAAGCAAGAAAATACAGATGAGTTGCATTGCTTCTTATTCTTTCTCCAATCATTAGTAATTCCCGTAATCTTAACTGGTTTTCATCTGGCTTTATTTTTAATGCTGACTCCAAAGCCTGTATTGAAGCAACAGAATGAGCTGATGAACAAATACCGCAAATTCTTGACACAATTTCCTGAACATCTTCAACTTTTTTTCCTAAAACCAGGGCTTCAAAAAATCTTGCTCCTTCATTTGCTTTTAATTCGCATTTTTTAACTTTATTTTCCACTATTTTTAAAGTCAAATTTGCATGCCCTTCAACTTTACATATGTGATTTAAATTTACTTCTCTAACCATTTTGAAACCTTTTTTTCTTCTTCTCTGAACTGCAAACCAGAGAAAGTATTCATTTTATCTTCAACTTGATTTTTTGAATAACCCATTGATTTTAATAACTCTAAAAAAGCTTTTAAATTTGCATCTTTACAAGGACCTCTGCATCCATAACATGAAATTCCATTTGAAGGGCATAATGCATCACATCCTCCATTTGTTATTGGGCCTAAACAAATTTCACCTTTTTCTAACAAGCATTTATTGCCCTTTTTTCTGCATTCAAAACATACAGGATTTTCATAAGGAATTTTCTTAGGTTTTATTCCTAAAGAAATTTGCTTGATAAATTCTGAAATTTCCTCTTTATTTGGGGGGCACTGGGGTAAATAATAATCAACTTTTATGTGCATATTTATCGGTGTGGGGTCTTCAGATTTAAGATGATTGTAAGTAGGATAAACAAATCTCATTGATTCATCCTGATTAAGAAAATTTTTAATTGAAGGGACTCCTCCCACATGCGAACAAGCTCCCAAAGCAACAATATTCTTGCTTCTTTTTCTTAATTCGTTTAGTTTAATTATGTCGTCATCAAAACATACCGTGCCTTCTACAAAAACATAATCAAATTTTCCCTTATAATTATCTTCTTTTATTAATGGAAATGATTTGATATCTATTAATTTTGCTATTTCCTTGAAGTTTTCTTCATATAAAAAACTTAACAAGCATCCAGCACAGCCGGATATTCCGAATATTCCTACTACTGGTTTTTTATTGTTTTTTTTGGCTTTTTTTTTCTTAGTCATTTTATTCTAATTTGTCTTTAATTTTTTTAATCCATTAATAAAATCTTTGAATCTCCCATTACTTATAGGATTATCATAAATTTCAGTTATAACCCTATTATTATTATTTTTCTTTACTGATTTTATTATATTTAATTTTATTTCCTCATATAACCCCCACAAAACATCATCATTAGTTTCCTCACTTATTATAGGTATTATTAATTCAAAAATCAGATTATGAGGGAAATATTTATAATTAGTTATTTTAACAAATTCTTTTGCTACACTCATCTTTCCAACTCCAGGGGGCTATAGATTATTATCGTTTTCATTTCTGACTTGAATATTCATTATCTAATTTAGGTTTTATTTTATCATATCTGAATACAGGACCATCTTTGCAAACATAACCATCCTGCAATAAACATCTACCGCAAGAACCGAAACCGCATTCCATTCTTCTTTCCAAACTCCAGTAAATTTTATTATTTTTAATGCCTAACTGATTAAGTTTTTCAGTTGTAGTAGACATCATTATTTCTGGACCACATAAACAAGCTGCTGAATTTTTTATATGTTTTTTTGATAAAGAAATTGCATCACATACAAACCCTTTCTCATATTTTTTACTTTTTCCGGGATTTTCCAAACAAACAAACACATTGAATTTTTTGTTCCATTTTTTTATTTTATCTCTTAATAATATATATTCTGGATTTCTAAATCCAAAGAAAATGCTGATTTCCTTGAATTTTTTCCTGTTCTTTTCCACATATTCAATTAGTGATGTTATTGGTGCTATTCCTGTTCCTCCTGCAACTAAGATTAAATTTTTGTTTTCAAACTTTTTTACTGGGAATCCTTTTCCATACGGACCTCTGATAAAAATGTTATCTCCTGTTTTTAATTTAAAAATTTGGGAAGTTACTGAACCTGCATTTCTGATTAAAATATCCATATAATTTTTGTCATAAGAGCAGGAAGCTAAAGGGCATTCTCCTATACCTAAAACTGAAACCTGGAAGAATTGTCCGGGCAAAGGATGTATTTTATTTTTTACTTTAAATAATTTAACATCCTCTGTATAATTTTTTACTCTGCTTATTTTGAATTTTTCTGGTTTGAATGTCATTTTCTTTTTTTATTGGAGTTTAATATATTGATGGTTTCAACCCAGTCAATATTTGTAGGGCAAACTCTTAAACATCTCCCGCATCCAACACACATGTATTTATTGAACTGATTTTTAAAATAAGCAATTTTGTGGTATACAAAATGCTTGAATCTTGATTCTCTTGATTCACGAAAAACTTTTCCTCCTGCTACTCTTGAGAATGATTTTAACTGGCAAGAGGTTTCTTTTCTCATTCGTTTTCCAGATTTCATATCAATATTCAGCTTATCTTCAATATCAAAACAATTGCAAGTAGGGCAATAAGCTGTGCAAGCTCCGCAAGACAAACATTTTTCAACATCGGTATTCCAGATTTCATTTTTATAATCTTTTTCAATATCTTTATCAGGTAATTTTTTCCTGTTTTTTATTTTCAATATTATTTCTTTTTTGGAATCTGGCAAATCCCTAACTATTTTTTCTCCTTTTCTTGTGAAAACTGAAATATAATACTTTCTTCCTTTTGGATAAAAAAATAAGTCCGAACATTTAGAAACATCTTCCAATTCCATTGAATTGCAAAAGCAGTATTTATCTGGTTTGCAATGCATGCCAATGACAATTGTGTTCCTTCTTTTTTTGATGTAATGAGAATCATGCATCACTTTGTCTAATAATTTTATTGCATTTAAATCGCATCTTGCCAAACCAAAAATGATTCTTTTTTTATTTTTCTCTTTTTTACCATTTGTTTCTTTTATTTTTGTGCCATTAAATTCCAATAATATTTCATTTTCAGGGAAAAAGAATTTTTTAGGGGGCATTAAAGTTTTATTGTCTAAACAAATCTCATCAGGATTTTCTATTTCGGCAAATTTGGTTATTTCTTTTTTGACTGGAGCTATAACTTCGTATCTATCAATTAATTTTTGCATGAATTTATTAAAATTTTTTTTATGTAGGACTTTCTGCATTTTATTCCTCTTTTTTATTTGAGATTTTTATTCTTTGACTATTCTAAATTTTCCTTTTTGTTCAGCATAAAAATCATAATATTCATACCCTTCATCTTCTTTAAATTTTTTAGCATTTAAATACTTTTTTTGTGAATAATCATACAAAGAAATACTTTCATTTTTTCTTGTTTTTAATCTTATTAAAATATCGGTTATATCATCATTTTTAATATTAGCTAAAATTGAGAAGTCATTATCTTTGAGTTTTGTAAAAACAAAAACATTCTTTTTGGAAGTGTTTGTATATATTGCTATTAAGTTTATAGACTCATTAAGATTTAAAACAATTGGCTCATCTGAATTTCTGAAAAATCTGGAAATAGTTTTGTAATCATAATCTGCTTTTCTCTTTGGATAAGAAAGATATCCTAAAAACCATAAAAATCTGAACACTCTGACTTCCATTTCTTCACTTTTAAAATTTTCAAATTCTGACTGAAAAGTGTATTTTCTCGGGAAAATTATATTTGG
Source organism: Candidatus Woesearchaeota archaeon (assembly GCA_964592915.1). GTDB lineage: Archaea > Nanobdellota > Nanobdellia > Pacearchaeales > GW2011-AR1 > CAZQGH01. Next base: position 7,015 of record CAZQGH010000014.1, read on the forward strand.
GGAAGTAATTTCATAATTTTCAGTTATTTCTTTTCCCTGAACATTCCAGGAAATTGATTTATGGGTTTCACTATAATCTTCAGTGATATTTGAATCTAAAATAAATTCCTGAGGAACATATTCATATAAAACTCCCGAAACATTATGCGAAGCTTTTAAAGTTAGAGAAACATTAACCTTTGTGTTAGCTGGGATATAATTTCTCCTGCATTTCTCACATATAAATTCCCTTTCAAATTCTAGATATTCCAAAATTGAAAAATTAAGTTGCTCTTTAAACTGCTTATCAGAAAAAGCAATAATCTCAAGATTGTAATTTCCATAATCTAAATTTTCAAGTTCAAATTGAGCAGTATTACAATTTTCACATAATTTTTTATTCACTATCTCTCCATTATAGCTTAATGAATAATTGATGTTATTTAATGAATAATGTGTTGATAAATTAACAAAAACAGAATGATTATTAATAAGAATTTTTCTTTGGGGAGAGTGAATAGTAATAGCTTTCTCAACATCCATTTCAGGAAATACCTCATAACCTTCATCTGTTGTAGTGAGAGAAACAGGACCAGCGAGATAGTTTCCTTGTATTAATTCAGCATTTACCTCTTTGTTTGTTTTCCAACCAACTGATTTGATTTCCTCTAAATCGCAGCAGAATTTGTTCTCGGGATTAATCTTACAAGTAATTTTATCTTCGGGATTTTCCGTATAATACACTTTTATATCAAACCACTGAACAGACATTTCTTCCAAATCATTAACACTCCCGCAAACAAAATTAGCACTAACATTGTATGAAAGAATTACAATTATTAAAAAAAGGGGGAACATTTTTTTCATATTATGGAATATAAAAGTTAATATAAAAGTTTTTCGCATTATATTCCTGCTATAGGGTAATCCTCAGTTCTGGATTTTGCAAGTAAAACTATTCCAATAACTAAGAATAAAACACCTAAAATAAGAGAAAAGAACACCAGATTATCTGAAAAATTTAAATCTGTAAAATCATGATAAGAAAGTATAAAATTAAATCCTAAAATTAATAAAGAGATTTCTTTGATAAATTTTCCTCCTATTATAAACAAGATAATGGCAATAATTATCGGCAATGTAATTCCTCCGAGGATTCCTAAAAAAGCAGAATCTTGATTTTGACATAATAATTCAGTATAAGGGAGATTCCCTTCATATACAATTTTTATTTCATCACAATTATAGATTTTAGAAACAGAAAAATGCCCAAACTCATGCAAACTTAAAGTTCCTAAAAAAACAAAATTTGTCAAAACAATGATAAAAATAAAATATTTTAAAAAAATCAGAGCATAATTTTCTTTTCTTTGTTTTTTTTCTTTAGTTTCTGGAGGAAATTCTTTTAAATTTTTGAAAAATGAAATAACAAACAATAAAAATAAAAAATTTGAGATTAAACTAAAAATGCTAATGAGTTTTATATTAAAATAAACAAAAACAAGCAATAAAGTTGAAACAGAAGAATAAAAGATTCCAAAATTAGCTGATTTTTTGTAGTCTGGTAAACTAGATGAAAAACTTAAAAAAGAAATTAACAAGAGCAAAAAAGAGATTAACAAGATTAAGTAATAAATTGAAAAAAGAGCAGAATACAAAGAAAATAAGGCAATAAAGTATAAAAACAAAAAATAGGATAACTTCTTATTATCTGTTAAAATGCCAATCACTTTGAATATAATTAGGGTTTGGAATAAAATAGTTAAGCTATATAAAAGAAGAAAATCATTAGGAGCATAAGTAATAAAATCAAATACACTCCATATGAACAAAAGAACAGAAATTAAAACATAAAAAAAACCTATAATTGAAAAATAATTGATAATTTTGCTTATTTTTTTCTTCCGATAGTGTTTGAAAAAGTTAATGGTTGTAGCTAAAAAAATTGCAAAAGTTATAACAAAATTTATTAGCATTAAGAGGTTCATCCTGAACCTGCCTGAGTAGCTCCAAATATTATGTTTCCTGAACAAGAACCCGCTACTCCTTCTGGAACATATATTCTCCAGTAAGTATCATTATATGCTCCATTAGTTGTTTCATCAAAATTATAATCTAAATCAAACTCATAAACTTCTGGACTAGAAGACAAATTAACATATTTTAAATCAAATTCTGAAAAATCTGACTGGTCAATTGGACTAGTAGAAGTTAAATTGAATTTTTCATAATGAACTGATATGTTTTTATTTGAACCTAGGGTACAATTCATAGCCAGATTATCATTTTCTGCATAACCATATCCGGATAAAGTTAGATTAAGAGGAACATTGCCAAAATTTGCAACTCTTGTTATATTTTCTTTAGAAACATAAGTTGCATTGACTAATCCATAATTTATAGTTGGAGGCAAATTAATTGCCAATAAAGGGTTTATCTGAGTATCATTAGTTTTTGTGTCTGAATAACTGGAATTGTCATTAACTTCCATAGTGCAGTTCCAAGTTCCTTTATTAGCATAATATTGTATTTTGAAACCGCAATAAACAAAAACATCGTATACTCCTCCATAAGAAGCATCTATAATGCAGGATTCATTAGTATAATGAGTATTATTATCATCTGAATCTCCGTAAAAAGAAGTAGAGTGAAAAAATTCTGCAGAGGCATTGACTACATCTATCTCAGTATCATAGTCTTCTACAATAGCTGAGCAATTAATTGTTTTAGTAGAATTTGGAACAAGGGTTATTGGATCTTCTATAGTTAGTGAGATGATATTTGGAGCTGATTTGCCAACTTCTAATAAAGAAGAAATAGTAGCATTTTCTCCGTATTCCCCAACAACATGAGATACTGGAAAAGAAAATGATAAAAATAATAATAAGAGAAAAAGAGAGGACTCTAACAGAACATACTCATATCTGTTTTTCCATTTTCCGTTTTCCATTTTTCTTTTGTTCTCTTTAAAAAAAATAAAAAAAATAAAAAAATAAAAAAATAAAATTTGTTTATTCTAGTTCTACAAAAAAGTAGTAGCTTGTAGCAGTTCCTTCTCCATTATGTCCGTCTTCCAACACCAACAATTCGAAATCATGTGTTGCTGTGTCGAAACCTGTTTCATCTGCTTCTAAAAGTGATGTAAATACAACACTTGTTGTTACTGGTTCATATAATAAAACTTCTTCAAACTTGTTATCTTCACTTTTTCCAGCATTTGAAAATATTCCAGCACTTAAACATTCTCCTGCTGAGAATGTCTTCGAACCTACAAAAAACTCATTATGCTGTTCTCCAGAACCCCAGTCATACTTGAATGTTTCATTTACTCCATCTGCATCATTTGAATCGATGTTAAATGAATTCTCTAAAATAGATAAATTCATTCCATACAGATTAGTTGTTCCTCCGCTTCCTGATTCATCTTCATAAGTTCCGTTAGCTGTGAAATTAAAACACTGTATGTTTGTCCATAAAATTGTCTCGTTAGTTGAAGCATATATTTCTCCTGATGGAGAAGCTAAACTCCAGTTGTACATAACACTGTCATCTGAATCTGCCAGCATTATTGCACCAGTAACATTACCAAAATAACCCTGCCATGACTGGGTTATAGAATAACCGCTTACTTCCAAATAAGTTACATTTCCGGCATATGCTTCTTCTGAATCTGCTGAATCATTTGGTGCTCTTTCTGGTGTTCCGGGTGTTGTTGATGCTCCGTTTGGGTCTGCTAAAACAAAAGTTGTTAATACTAAACAAGTTAAAATTGCTATCAAAACTAAAACTCCCTTATTTCTCTTTTTTTCCATTTTCATTTTTACCTCCTTTCAATTTTTTATTAGAATAAATATACAGATAGTCTTTCTGAGATTTGAAATCTTTTCGAGAAATAATCTGATAAGTTAATTTGCTTATAGATTTAAATAAAGAATTTATTTTTGATTTTATTTTAGCTGAATCTGAAACAAAAATTATTTTGGGTTTTAGATTAGAATTATCAAAAACTATGAAATCTATTTCTTCTAAATTATTTTCTAATTGCCAGTATATTTTTTCGATAATATAATGAACAGAAGTATCTTCTACAGACCAGATTCTTAAAATTGTTTTATGATGTTCTGTTAATGGAATCAGATTTTTTTGCGAAAAGTTTTTTGTCAAAGAAACAAGATAACCTAATTCATTTTTTAATGAATATAATAAACGGGGCTTTCCTTTTTCTGCTGCTCCTGTTCTTTTTTTATCGACTAAGTCAGCTGCTTCAAATAATTTTAATTGCTGTGAAACATATGAAACAGTTGTGTTAATTTTTTCTGAAATTTTAACAGGAGATGACGGAGCTTTAGCTATGATTTTTAAAATATCCCATCTGGGAGAACTGAAAAAAATATCAAAATCAACCACTTTTTCCTACCTCTTTTTCGATTTTTTAAAAACACTATACTATTTAAGCTTTTCGTTAACTTAATAAATCTATAGTTTTAAATTAGTTATTATATTATATTTATTATAATATTTAACTAAATACTAAATTAGATAGAATTAAAGCTTGTAGATGTTAAATTTAGAGATTTTAGAAAAATTTTATTCTAATTCTACATAAAAATAATAATCTGTTGCCTGAGTATCAGTATTATGTCCGTCTTCCAACACCAACATTTCAAAATCATGTGTTGCTGAATCAAAACCAGATTCATCATCATTTAATAAGGATGTGAATACAATACTTGTTGTTACCGGTTCATATAATAAAACTTCTTCAAACTTGTTATCTTCCCCTTCTCCTGAATTTGAAAATATTCTTGTATTTGGACATTCGCCTTCATTAAATTGCTTTGTTCCGACATAAAAATTATTATGCGTTCCTGCTCCAATCAATTCAAATGTTTCGTCAACTCCGTCCACATCTGTTTCATTTATATTAAACGAGTTTTCCAAAATTGTTATGTTAGTTCCATGCAAATTTGTTGTTCCTCCGCTTCCTGATTCATCTGTGTAGATTCCTGTTGCTGTAAAATTAAAACATTGGATGTTTGTCCAAAATATAGAGCTATTTGTTGATGCGAAAACTTCTCCTGAAGGAGAAGCTAAACTCCAGTTGTACATAATATTTCTTTGAGCATCTCCCAGCATTATTGTTCCTGTAACATTTCCAAAGTAACCCTGCCATGTTTGAGTAATAGAATAACCAAATATTTCCAAATAAGTTACATTTCCAGCCTGAGCTTTTACTGACTGAGCAGAATCATTTGGTGCTCTTTCTGGTGTTCCTGGTTCTACTGAATCAGCTCCAAAAGGTTCAGCAATAACTAAAAATGCTAAAAGTGCTACTAAAATTAAAAAACTTGATATATACACTCTTAGTTTTACCATATCCCAAAGTCCTCTTTTAATTAATATTATTAGTGTTTGATTATTTAAATTATTTTCTCTACTATTTCAAACTTTCTAATATTGTTTTTAGTTTTTCAATATCTTTTGTTAATGAACTTTTCTTTTCTAATTCTTTTAATGCATCAACATATCTCTGAACTTTACTTACAAGAGCTTCAACTTCAGATTTTTCAGCTAATCCAGATACTTTGCTTTTTAAAAAATCCACATCTTTTGAATTTTGATTTGCAGAAACTTTAATTTCCTGCATTTCATCTTTAAATATGTCTATGTCCTGGAATTTTTTTCTGATTTCAGCATAAAGTGTTTCTACTTTGTCAGCATTCATTGTTATTCTTCCTTCAACTTTTTTAATTTCAATTAATTCTTTTTTAACTTCTTCAGATAATTTAATGATTTCATCAATTCCTCCTAAAAATTCCAGTTTTTTTCTTGTTTCTTTTAATTCATCCATTACTCTTGCCATAATAGCTTCATTTCCTTCTAAGTTAGCTTTTAATGCTTCTAGTTTTGCATTTTGTTTTTGGGTTTGAGTCATTAATTTTTCTGGTTGTACTGATTTAACTAAATCTGAAGCTTTAATTGCTTTTAATTCAATTTCCTGAATTCCTCTGTCTCTCTCTAAAATCATTGCCCTTAATTCTCCAATCTGTTCGCTAATTCTGTTGAACCTTTCCATAAATGTTTTTCTTACTTCCTGAAAAGCTTCCTGAGATGCTTTTATTTTTTCCAAATCAGTATTAATTTTTGTTATTTCTGTTTGCAGTTTTACTGTTTCACCATTTTCAGAAGCAGATTTTTTCTCTGGTTTTTGTGGTTTAGCTTCTTTTTTTTCACTGCTTTCTTCTGATTTTGATTCTGCATTTTCTTCAGAAATTTCATTTTCCTCTTTTTTCTTTTTCTTAAATAGTTTAAACATCTTTTAGTTCGTTTTCAACCTCTTGTATTATTTTTAAAACATTATCTAAATCTTCTTCATCCAGACTTGCTTTGAAATAGTCAATTTTTGCATTTAATGGTTTGTGCTTTAGTAATGCAAACAAAACATCTTTTTTTGCCTGATTAATCTGAATTTCCAGATGATCTGATTTTCTTTCCAAATGTGAAAATAAAGCGTATTTTGTTGCAGATTTTTTTTCTTCTTTATCTTTTATTGAACTTATTTTTTTAAATGCCTGCTTATTTACAACTTTTTTTGCTAATTTGTTTAAATCTGATAATTCATCCATATATAGTGATAGTTTTTTGGTTTTTAATATTTTTCTTTTATTTTTTCTTGGTTTTTTTATCTGATTTTGTTTTCTTTGATTTTGTTTTTGCTTGTTTTTTTGATGCTTTCTTAGTTGTTTTCTGAGTTTCCTGTTTTTTATCTTGTTTTTTAGTTTTATCCTGCTCTTTTTCTTCCTGCTTTTCTTTTGATTTTCCTTTGCCTTTATCCTTTTTTCCTTCTCCGGATTTGCCAATTAACTTATCAATATTTTTTAGCTGCTCTGTCATTTTAGATTTATCTGTTATGTTTTTGAATTTGCTTTCCAGTTCAGGAGACAATTGCTTTAGCCATGAAGCAATGTCGTTTTTTTCTTTATTTATATGAAGTTTGAATATTTCCTCATCTAAATTTGGCAAAACTCCAATTAATTCATTAACACTTGAAACCATGATTCCGTTGTCAAATGTTAAAGCTTTGATTTGTTTTTCTTTTACATCTTCTTTTTTCTCAGGCTTTTTTTCTGTTTTTTCTTCTTTATCTTTTTCTTCTTTTTCAAATTCTTTTCTTGCTTTTTTAGCTTCTTCAATTGACTTTTTAATTTCTTCTTCTGCTACTAGCTCTACATCTCTTTTTTTAGGTTTTTTACCTAATTTAGTCCATTGCTGTTCTAGTCTTGGTTTTAATCCTTCTAAATAAATGTCTACAATTGCAAAATTGCCTGTCATTAATTTATCCTTGACTAGTTTTAGTTCCATTTTCAAGTCAAATGTATCAATTTTTTCTTGCTCTAACTGTTCAATCTGATATTCAATATCATCAATTATATCATTATATTGATTATATTTGTCTAATTCTTCATCTGACAATCTTCTTGTATTATGCAGGATTGGACGGAAATTAATAAAATAAGGTTTACCTCTGTTATATTCAGCATTTTGAAACATTGCAACTCCAACTTCAGCTTTAACCAGACTTCTTAGAAATTCTTCTCCATACTTTGTTTTAATTCTGTTTAAGTCAGATTCTTCAATTGTTCTGGTTTGTATTTCTGTATTAATGTTTGCTTTAACCTCTCCTACAAAGTCTGACAAAACCTGGGAAATTAAAATTAATCCTAATCCCCATTTTCTGAATTCTCTGCACGCTCTTTCAATTTGAATAAATCCTTCTCCAGAACCTCCAAATTTACTTAGTAATCTGTGAACTTCATCAAATACAATTAAAACTTTTAAATTTGGAGATTCCTGAGGGTTGCCTTTAAAAACCTGCCTTATAACATTTGCAACAAACATATCAATATCTTTAGGGTCTAATTTATTCAGAGTAAAAATCTGAATTTGCCCCGGGTTAATATACTTTTTTATGTCAATCACCTGTCTTGCATTTTTTACCTGCCTTATATTTCCTTTAAATCCTCTTGCATCCTGTTCTTTCATTCCAAATTTTGGATAATATGCAAACATTTTTTTGTCTGTGCATTTTCTTAACATCCCTGACCACTGAGCTGTGGGGTCAAACACAACTACAGCTATGTCTTTTAGCAAAGCTTCTTCAATCAAATCCTGAGCAGAGATTGATTTACCCATTCCTGTTGCTCCTGCAACAATTGTGTGGGTTGTTAATCTTTCTAATTCTAAATAAGCAGGAACTTTTGTTTCTGCAATTAATCCTAGTTTTAAAGAACGAGTACCTTCTTTTGGCAAGGTTGAAAAATCAATTGCAACTCTGTATCTTTTCTTTCGCTCTTTATATCTTTTATATAAAAAGAAATTTAGAAAAATAAAACTGAAAATTGCAATTATCAGCAGGATTAACCACAAAGGGATTCCAAATACAGAGTACAAATAAATTGGTTTTGCAACTATGAATGGTGAGGTGGCTGAAGAAAACAAGTAGAGATAAGAAGCATCAATTTTTAGCAAATATTCTCCTTCAGGAGTGTCTTCAGGAATTTCTATTTCTTTTAGTAAAGTTAAAGCATTGGAAATTTCAACTTCTTCATTATTTTCTGTAAAAACCTGGGTATTATTGTTATCAACTATCAAATGCCTTAAAAATATTTTATAATTCTGGTCTTGCAGAAGATTTTGTAAATTTAGCTTATATTTTAATTTACTTCCCGGGCTTACTGTTCTTTTGAATAATCCAATTTCCATTAAAAGAGTTTCAATAGGCATTCTTCGTTCAACAACTTTGATATAGATGGGTATTTCTTCTTCAACATCTCCTGAAACTGTTAAAGTTCCATTATACTCCCCAACAGGTTTTGTTCCGTAAATTGTAACAAATAAATTTCCAAATAAATTTGTCGGGACACTCATTGAATCTTTATCCAATTTAACAAAATCTCGTAATTCCGGAGACAATTCAAAATAAAGATTCATAGCAGAGCCTTTGAAGTTGTAAATACTTACAATCTCTTCAATAAAAGTATTTTGTCTGACTTCTTTTCGGATTTCTTTTGTGCTAATCCAGTAATCTTCTCCTTGTTCCAAAGTAGGAACTGCAATTATTTGGGAGACAGGTCTTTGTGTATAAGGACCCGTAGGATAGGTATATTGTTGTTCTACTACTGAAGACATGACAATATCGTGATTTATTTCAGTTGTGTTTGATTCAACTTCTAAAATGTAATAGTAATTATCATAATTGGATTTTATTGCAATTATCGGACTGTGCCCTGGCAAAACGGAGGTGTAAAAAGAGTAATGCCCTGATGAATTCGAAGTATCATTATTATCCCCTAAATATACTCTTGCATCACTTAAATAATTAGTTCCGTCAGTAACGCTTCCATAAACTTTCAAAGTTACAGTTTCATTTCCTTCTTCTGGAATAACTGGTTCTGGAATCATCATTATATCTTTGTTGATATCATATGAAGTGAAGTTAATGCTAACATTAGAGATATATGGCTGATATCCTGATTTTTGTCCAATTAAATTATAAGTTCCTGTAACTGCTGCAAAAGATAGATTGTAAAATCCTGAATTATCTGACAAAGCTGTTTGCCCGGCAACTGAAACTGATGTATCAGCTAAATAATCTCCTGTTGTGTTAGTTACATAACCGAAAACAGTTGCATTAATTAGTTCTCCAATGCCTCCTCCTGCAGGGCATGTATCAAAAGGGTCGGTATAAAAATAATATGTCTGGGTTGTATTCGGAGGTACAGGTAAAAGAAGCTGAAAATTGACTGTTACATTAGGGGAATAACCTCTTTGCATTGATGCACGATGAGTTCCAAAAACTAGATAACCTGAAACATTTAGTGCTCCTAAATCAAAAATATTGTTTGTTCCGTCATATCTGAAAGTATGGGTTGAAGGAACATCAGTTATATTTGTAGTTCCAATCATAAAACTTGTTGTTTGGGTAAAGGTGTTTGATGCACAATCAATTTCTCCTGAACAACCAATAAAGTCATCAATTGCCTCAGAAGTTGCAGGCTCTACCTCTGAAAAATGAGCTTCTGTTAATCCGGAGAAAGTTGAAGCATAAACTTCTGTCCCCCCTTCTGCTCCTTCTTCAATGCAATCAAAAAACAAGTCTTTTCTTGATATTTCCCCGTTACTTAATTCTTCATATAGCTGCTCTGTAAATTCGGGAAACCTAACAGATAATCCGTAAATTCCTCCCCAGTAAAATGTGTCAGTTGAATGAGTTAAGATAACTTCAGTAATATACCCTCCTTCACTTGATACATAAGAAGCATAACCTGTGAAAAACAAGTTTGACAATAAAAAAATAAAAAGCAAGAATGAAGATAATAATGCAAGATATAATAATGAAAATTCTATGATTTTCTGAATTTTCTCTTTTTTTAATTCTTTTTTTGCTATATTTACAGCTGAGTCCTCTTTCTTTTTATGCATATATATAATCTATTTGGCAAATTAATAAACCTTTTGTTAAAATTATTGAGAGATTTTCTGCAACACCGAAAAGTATTTAAAGAAATTTCTGTTATTTATAAAAAAGAGACACAAGGGATAAAATGAGTTTCTTAGATATGTTAAAAAAGAAAAAAGCTCCTGAAGAATTACCAGATTTAGCTGTTGAAGGTATAAAAAACCAGATAACCAGTTTTAACAAAGAAAAAAAATTAGCATCAACTAATGAAAAATTTAATTTGCAAAAAGAGCAAATTAACAAAATTGAGGGGATGTTAGGAGAAAGAGAAGAAAAAAGTTTCTTTGATGATTTACTAGAAAATGTTAGTGAAGAATTAGATGATTTAAACAGTTTAGAAAACTGGTATAAACGGAATTTCAAGCCCAAAAGCATTATAGAAGATATGAAAGAACACTGGCAGAAAGAAAAAGCAGAGATTGTTTTAAGCAAAATGGGCAAGGAATTTAAAAAAGAAGTTTTAGGCAAGATATTAAAAATGCAGCAATTAGAAAAGGAATGGCAGGATTTGTATTTTAATTTAATGCAAAAAGAAGAACATATGAGAGAGCATGAAAAAGAGCTAAAAGAAACATTATCTAATTTTATTAAATTGTGCAAGAAAAAGGGTAAAGTTAAAAAGGGAAAATAATTAGTTAAGCTAATGATTGCTAAAAATAAAACCCTGAACAAAATTCTTATAATTTTTTTAATTCTATTTATTGTTGCTACTTTAATAATTTCCGCAATTTACTTGGGGGTGACAAATTATTTTCTAAATAAGTTCGAAGAACCTGAATTAATTGTTTTGCAGGATGAGTGCAGCTTGTTAATGAACAATATAATACATCAGATAAAAGATGAAGATGGCTGCAAAATAATGTGTTTAGGAGAATGCGAAGTCAGGGAAAAAGAATTTGTTAATTCTGAATTTATTCTCAGAGAAGAAAACTGCCATACATGTAATTGTTATTGTAGGTGAAAATGGAAGAACTTGATGAAAAATATGAAAGAGAGGTTGAGCAAACCGACAAAGAATTCTTGGAAAATTTAAAGCAAGTTGAAGGGAAAAAAGAGATAAAAGAATTAGAAAAACAGTATAAAGGAAAATTAAAGCAGGCAAGAAGAGAATATGAAAAACAATATGAAAAACAAATTGAACTTGAGAAAAAAACAGAAGTAAAAAAAATCAATAATAAAGTTAAAACCGGAGATATCGGGGAAAAGGCTCCTGAAGAAGAAAAAAAGAAACAAGAGGAGGAGGGAAAAAAAGGCAAAAGGTTGAAAGTTGAAAAAGCTAAATTAAATTTGAGTTTGAAACAAAAATTAAAATTCAAATATCAATGGTTGAAATTTGAAACAAAAATTAAAATAAGCGACTTATCTCATGATTATGTTCCTGGTTTTCTTTTATATTCATTTATAAAATTCAAAAGGATTTCAAAACAATCTATAAGAAAAATATTCTCAATAAAAGGCTGGTTTATTGAATTAATAAGTAGTTTTAAGGGTAAGGCAGAGGAAACTGGAAAATCATTAAGCGGAAAATACAAGAAAATTAAATCCAAACTGGGAAAAATATGGAAGAAGATTAGAGGGAAATTTAAAAAGAAAGGGAAAGAAGAGAAAAAAGAAAAAACTGAAATGGAAAAAATAGAAGAGAAAGTTTTATCCGGAAAAAAAGACTAATTTAAATCATAATATAAATAAACTTCACTGCTTTCATCAGCATGATAATCTCTTAATCTTGCAGGAATTGTCAATTCATAATCATAAAACCCGTATTCTCCCTGTTTTTTTCTGTTGATTTCTGAAATGAAAACTATGTCTTCTTTTTCATTCCCGTATTCTCCATCCAAATCATCTGACATATCCCACAATATTCCTGTGAAAAAATTTGAATTGGCTGTTAAATTAATTACTGGAACATTTTCAATTATTTGCTGATGTATAATAAAATTTTTTGACAATCTGGGCTGGATTCCGTCTATTGTGAATTTATCTGAAACTGAATCCTGAAAAGCTTCCATGCCTAAATAAGAATCAATTTCTGAAAAATCATTTGTTGTGTTAGCACCAGACTTATTTTTTCCTATTGGCTGTAATTGAAGCCAATTAATATCGCTTTCAGAATCAACTATGAATATATTTCCCTGAATATTTGATTCATTTAACCAAAAAGTCATGTTTTTGAGGTTATAATCTGCTAAGATTTTATCTATTGAAACATTCCCGAAAAAATCCTGCCATGCATTCACATTTATAGAATTATTAGCTTTATTATTTGTTTCATTATATTCTGTTATAGAATTATTAAAATCAGAATATACAAAAATATTATTAGGACCTATATCTGCCTGCCAGGTAATATTGATTGTTATGTTTTGCAATCCTGCTAAATCAAATGTCTGATTTCCGTTTAATTGTATAGATTCAGAATCTGGGTCATTTTTATAAAATCCTGCCAATGCATTTTCAGCATTTCCACAACCTAAATTTAAAATAGTGGCATTAATGATAATTGTTTCGTTTTCCATAGGATTTTCATTGCTAAATATAATATCTGAAGAAGATAAAAACAAATCAGGCAGAGTTGAATATATTTTTAATATTGAAGAAGATAAAGAATTTGCATTTCCAGCTGTGTCATTTGCTATGCATTTGAAGTTTGTGTCTCCAATCACATCCATATAAATGTCTGCATAGTAAGTGTTATCTACAAGATGAGAGGCAGTATAATTTTCTGTTTGATTGGGTTTGACAGCCTGAATTATCACTTCATTAACATCAAGTAGAGAATCTGCAACTGAGCAGTTAACTCTGACATTGGCAAACCCGCATAAAGATGTTATATTTGGACTTACATAATTTATATCTGGGGGAGTGTTATCTACTGTAAAAGTGTAATTCTGATTAGCAGTAGTTTCAACAGACAAATCATCTTTTATAACACAATTCCATTTATAAAATCCTTCTTGCAAAGTTTTAGTGAAAACAGCTGAATCATTAAATCCTGCTACAGAAACAGTTTCATTTGCATGCCATCCACTCCAATTACCATATAAAGTTGCATTAGCTAAATTTCCGTCTAAATCTGAAACAGAGCAGTTAAACTCAACTTCTCCGGAGATATTAGCAAAATTTTCAGGAGTTATTAATTCAACACCAGGTTTTGAATTTAAAGTTAAATTAGGAGCTTCATCAAATCCTGAGCCTGTTACAGTTACACTTGTTGTGTTAGTTACATAATCATCTCCTGTATTAATGACTTTAATATTCATTACATCATTAACACTGCATGGGGTATTTAATGCCTGGCAGTCAATAAAATAAACATTATCTGCCCCTGAATTTCCATTCGGACCAATTATATCAGTTAAATTGTCATTAATTCCATTGGAGGGGTTCCATAACACAACTGTTTTGTCATTTGCTGCTTCTCCATCATAAGCATCATTGACAATTCCTGCTATGTAATGTGCAGCTAAAGCATTTGGAATTAAAACCAAAATTAAGAATATTAAAATTATTTTTTGCTTCATTTTCCGTTTTTAATTTTATTTAATAATTTCTCTATTTTGGGATATATTGTTTGCTTTTCTTTTTCAGTTAATTCATTGTATTCCTGCATAATCTCTCTATATATTTCTTTTACTTGCTGCAATTCAGATTTTTTCAATAAATCTTCTGCTTTTTTTAACTGGCTTTTCATTTTAATTAAACTTACTGACAATTTTTTCTTTTTTAAATAAACAAAGTAGATTATTAGCGACAATAATACTGCTCCTCCTATTATCATCCCCAGATAATTAGACTGCTCTAAGTCCAAAACAAAATATCCTGTTGCTGGAATAGATTCTTGCTCAGCTATTGAAACTGGAATCAGTAAAATTTCATTTAAATCATTTAAATTTATTCTTTTGTTTAAAGTATAAACAATTTTTTCAGTGTTTGATGCAAAAGACAAAACAGGGTCAGATTTAATTACATCATAATTTATTGTCTTTATGTTTAATTCAGCCACTTGTTCAGCTATATGTTTAGGAATAATTTCAATTAATTTGCCTTCATCAGTGCCTGATTCAATTATTTTTCTTATTACAGTTATTTCAGAGGTGGTGCCATCTAAATACAAAATTTCTATTAAGTATGCAAAACTTTCTATACTTATTTCTTTGTTTAAGCTGACAGACTGCGCTATGCTTTTTTCTTTTATGCTTTCCAAAATATCTGGATTTATTTCCAAGATTGCCTGTTCTATTTGCTGATTAGTTATTTCGTTAGTTTCTGAAACTTCATCAATAATTGAAATTGATTCTGGAATTCTTTTTTTGATTATATTCAGTTTTACTTTTGCTGAATTTAGCTTGTTATCTAATTCTATTTCTGTCAAATCTTGAGATTTGTATTGTTCTATATCTCTTTTTAATACGGATAAATCAGTTTTTGCAGTGTCAATTTCTTTTCCTAATTCTAAATCCAGAAATAATTGTTTTTCTTTTTCCTGTTTAGCATTGATTGAATTTTTAATGTTGTTGGCTTGGTTTTCTACAAAATTTATTTCTGAAATTAAATTGTCAACTTTTCCTATTAATTCCAGAGATAATCCTTCTTGAATAGGTTCCCCTAATAAAGAAGTAGCTGAAACTTCTCTTGATAAATCTGCTTCATTTCCTGCTTCATCTGCTACTGAAATTTTATAATAGTATTTTTTCCCTTTTTCAACGTCTGTGTCTAGAAACTTTTTATCATAGGAATTTTTATAATAATCTACATAATCCACTCCTGGATTCTCGCTTCTGTAGATATTAAAACTTTCAAATTCCTCTTCATAATACCATTTTAATCTTATTCCCTGTTCATCTCCATATGATTCAATATCTGAAACTGCTTTAGGCTTAACAGTATCAATTAAAAAGACTCCCCCGCTTGTTATTTCACTGCCTAAATTTCCTTCTAAATCTCTTCCAGCAAATTTAAATGAGCCCACTTTTTCCCCCAGGTTTGAGGGAATTATTATATACCCTGTCCATGATTTTCCTGAACCAATGAGAGGAATTGGCGAATAACTAATTCCATCAAAAGAATATGATAATGAAGGTGTTTGAGACAAAACTTTTGAAGTGATTAAAGAAATTTTAATTTTTCCGGATTTTAAAGGAGATTGTTCTGACAAAACTATCTGCGCTGTTGCAGGTATGCTTACACTGAATAGGATTTCTTTTTCTTGCCCGGCATTTCCCAGTTCATCTTTGCATTTGACATAATATTTGTATATTCCGTCTATCAGATTCGTTAAACTTTCTTTATGCAAAATTTCAAAATTATAATCAAAAGTTCCTTCCATTGAATCATATGCTCTTCCTTGGTATGAGCTGTATTTGCATGTGGCTTTTTTGTCTGTTTCTACCTGCATCATTACTGATGAAGATGAAATGCCTCCTTGAGGGGAAAAGCTTGTTATTTCTGGACCTGTAAAATTGCTTACTAAATTCAGGGATATTAGCAGAGAAGTTGAGTAAGTTTTATTTGAAATTGAGACAGTTCCTGTGTAAATCCCTAATTTTTTAGATTCTGGAATATCAACTTTTAATGTTACAGTTTTGTTTTCATATTTTCCAAGATTAAAATTATTCGGATTAATAGTCATTGTTGAAATAAACCCTGGTCCTATTAGATTATTTAATTCTATTTTTATGTTGCTAACAGAAAAATTGTTTGTGTTTTCAACATTAAATGTAAATTCATTATCTCCATAAATTGCATCAACTATTAAGGGATTTGGATTTGCGGATAAAGCTAGTGCATTACTAATTAATAAAATTGCAATAATCAGATATAATAATTTTTTCATTTTAAGTTCATAGTTTTGAGTTTAAGATTGTATGATTTTCTTTCTTTTCTTATTTTAAACAGCAAATATCCTATAAAAAATATTAAAATCAGATAGACTGCTGGTAACAAAACTGAGGATAAATTGAATTTTCTCTGAAAAACTTCCAAAACACTGCTCGATTCAAAAGTTCTTTTTCCTGAATAAAAGACTCTTCCGCTTATAACATATCTTCCTGTGTCTTTTGGAGTGAAAAAGAAAGTGAAGTTAGTAACTTCATTTATTGGAACTGTGAATCTTTCAGATTCAAGTATTTCGACAATTTTTTCTCCGGTGGTTATTCTTCCTTTAAACTGAGCTGAAACTTCTTTTTCTCCTGTGTTTTTGAAATCAACCTGGATTGGGAGAGTTTCACCGGTTTCTGCAAATCTTTTTACAGTTATCCCCAACAATATTCCTTCAGCTTTTAAAGCTCCTGGTTCCAGAACATCAAAAGTTAGTGTTTGAGCTGAATAACAATCAATAGCTGAAATTTCAGCCCAGTATTGGCCTAATTCCATATCATCTGATTTAACTCTTATTGTAAATTTGTCCTTAATTGTAGGAAGAATTTCCTTAGAAGAAAATTCAACTTGCTTTACTATTTGTATTTGTTCCTGGTCCCATATATCTATTTTTATACGGGGTTTTAATCTGATATTCCCCTGGTTTGCTATATCTAAGGTGAATACTATATCATCTCCTTTTTCAACTGAACTTACTTTAAAATTATTAGCTGAGCATTTTCTAAATTCCACATCAGTTACTTCTGTTACAATGTATAAATCAAGAGCTGTTTTTACAATTCCTGTTGCATGTCCTTCAATCCCTTCTCCTAATGATTCAGTTTCAACTCTTAAAAATCCTGTATAGTTTCCATTAGGCATGTCTGAAGGGGGATTAACTGAAACTTCTAATAAATAGGGTTTGTCGTTAGTTACTTTAAAACTCTGTTCAGAAAAATTTAACCATTCACTGATTTCTCCTCTTGGTTTTAAAGAAATCCTAACTGGTTTTGCTGAATCTGAAGTAATCACGACAATTGTCTGAGAATACCCTCCTCTTAGTACATTGGTGAACTGAATTTCTGCAGGGCTTATGCCTATATTCACTGCCTTTACATTGCTAATTAAAAATAGGGAAATTATAACTAAAGCTATTAAAAATCCTCTTTTTCTCATTTTTGTTTCAAATAAATTTGAACTTTTAAATTTTGTTTTTATCATTGTTCACCTGCCTGAGTAGCTCCAAATACTATGTTTCCCTGGCATGAACCAGACACTCCTGCGGGAACATATATTCTCCAGTATGTTTCATTATAAGCTTGGTTTGGAGTTTCATCTTTTTTATAATCTAAATTAAATTCATAAACTTCTGGATTGGAAGATAAATTTTCATACAGGTTTTCAAAATTTGACAAATCTAAACTTCCTGAATTTGATTCTGTAAGATTAAATTTTTTATAATAAACTGAAATATTCTTAAAATCCCCCTGAGTGCAGTTCATAGCTAAATTGTCTCCTTCTTCATATCCATAACCAGACAAAGTTAAATTAAGAGGAACATTTCCGTAATTTGTGACATTTAAAACTTTTTCTCCGGAAACTTGTTCTACAGATAACTCCCCAAAATCAATTGTATTTTCAAGATTTATAGATAGTAATTTTCTGATAAAAGTTTCATCTGTATTAGTATAAGATATTGATAAATTATCTTTTAATTCGATTGTGCAATTCCAATAATCAGAATTTGCATAGTATTGAACATTAAAATCACATGAAATTTTTACTTCATTATTATCTCCATAACTTTTGTTTACAAAACATGAGCTATTCGAATAATGAGTGTTGTTATCATTTGCATCACCATAAAAAGAATCTGAAGAAAAAAATTCAGCTGAAACATTTTCTATATTTGTTACAGAATCATTATCATATGCATAAGCCTCGCATATAACTTTTTTAGTTGTTCCGGGATTTAAATCGATTTGATTTTCCGGAGTAGTTAAAGAATCATCCACTTCTATAGACGTTATGACTGGAATGGAATTTAATGTTAAATTTGGTTCTTCTGTATATCCTCCTCCAGTGATTATTGTTGATACATAACTAGTTATGTAATTATCCCCTGTGTTCATTACTTTAACTCTCATCTCATCCCCTCTTCTGCATTTTGTATTTAAACTCTGGCAATCAATCATATAAACATTATCTGTATTTGAATTTCCATTCGGGCCAATTACATCGGTTAAATTGTCATTAATTCCATTGGAGGGATTCCATAATACTATTGTTTTGTCATTTGCTGCTTCTCCATCATAAGCATCATTGACAATTCCTGTTATGTAATGGGCTGCTAAAGCATTTGGGGTGAATACTATTAAAACTGCTAAAATAATCCCCAGCTTTGTTTCTATTTTGTTTGTTTTTTTTATTTTCATTTTGGGATAACTAAATTTGTTTGCATTGACGAGATAATCTCATAAGTTTTATTTTGCTCAATTATGAAATTTTTTCCTATACCTCCATAAATATTTACATATCCAATTGTTTTGTCATTTTCTTGATAGGAGATAACTTCAATTTCAGGATTATAATAGATAATTTCTGAAACATGAATTATTCGCTGAAGAGAATAATTAATTGTTAAATTATTCACACCTTCATCAATCTCTAAAGAATAAAATTCATTCACATCATTTATATCTGACTTGACATTTACTAATAAAAGAATTACAATTAACCATATTGATAAAATTATGAAGAAATTAAAATTATTTTTCATTTTCCCCTCCTTTTTTGGTTTTTTTGTCTTGTTTAATTGTAATGGTTTTTTTAACAGGGTCAAATTTCAGTTTGATTTTTTCACCTTCACTTAAGTTTAAAGTGTCAATAATAGGTTTTGGGATTTTAACTCTGAAACCAGTTTGTATTTTATTGTCTTTAAATATTATTTCCACCATCTTTTTACATATAAATTATAGGTACTTTAAAAATACTTTCTAAAACCTCTTTTTTAACTATATTTATACTTATCTGATACTTTTAAAAGTATTTAAATGTTTTGCATTGCAATTATAAAACATTATTAATGTATATACTATAATATATATTTTATAAAATACCTGTCCAAAATTACATAATATTTAAATATAAGTATATACCGGGGTATATATGAAAAAAGAGCAAAAAGAGGAAACTCCATTAGATGAAATTATAAAGGAAGTTAAAGAAATTTCTAAAGATATTGAAAGAATAAAGCCATTAGCAATTACAAAACAGGTTAAAAAATTTAACAAATCAGGACATATAATCCTGCCAAAAGAATTTGTTGGCTCAAATGTTATGATAATTAAATTTCCTGGAGTTGATTCTGAAAAAGAGGTTGGAAATGAATAAAAAAAGCATGATTAAATTAGGAAAAATAAGTTTTTTATTTCTGGTTTTAATAATGTTTATTTTTATTTTATTTTCAATTTTGCAATCATCAGCAATTATAGAGGAAAAATATGTTGTTAATGAAAGAATCAGATTAAATATGAGGGGAAAAGGCAATTACCTTCTGAAGATTATTACTCCCACTAATTCTTACTTAAAAACAGGTAGTAGCGATATTATTTCTTTTGAATTAGATGAATTAGGAGAACACATAATCGAATTAAACTACAATGGAAAAAGAGAAATTTATAATTTTGAAGTTGTAGATGAAGAATCAGAAGAAGGACAAATTGTCCAGGGAAAAGCAGTTGT
>CAZQGH010000015.1:0-26134 GCA_964592915.1 Candidatus Woesearchaeota archaeon
CATTTTTTGTTAGAATATCTCTTATTCAATAATTCAATAAAGGTTTCTATGATTAGGTTTTTATATTTTAATTTTTTAATATAGGCATGAAAACAAAGGTGATTGCTACAATTAATCCTCAGTTAGGAAATCTTGATGAATTAAAAAAACTGGAAAAAGCCGGGGCGAAAATAGTTAGAGTTAATCTGAAGTATGCTTCTTTTAAACAATATGAAAAAATTCAGAAAAATGTTGAAAAAATAAGAAATTTAGAAATATTATTGGATTTTAAAGACAGAAATAAACTTAATAAGATTATTAATCAGAAATTTGACTGGTTAGCTGTATCTTTTGCTGAATCATCAAGAGAAATAAAGAGGATTAGAAGGATGTTTAAAAGAAAAATAGAAATTATCTCTAAAATTGAAACTAAAAAAGGCGTGAAAAACACAGATGAATTAATTGAAGTAAGCGATGGGATTATGGTTGCAAGGGGAGATTTAGGTAATGAAATTAAAATTGAGAAAATCCCTATGATTCAAAAATTAATAACTAAAAAATGCAATAAGAAAAAAAGATTTTCAATAACAGCTACTGAGATGATGCCTTCTATGGTTATCAGAAAAAGGCCGAGTCGTGCAGAAGTGAGTGATATAGTTAATGCTATTTTAGAAGGTTCAGAAGCATTGTTGTTAGCTGAAGAAACTGCAATTGGCAAACACCCTTTTTTAGTTGTTGAAACTATGAGAAAGATAATAAAAGAGACTGAGAAATATAAAGAAAAACTGGAATAGGAAGTTATGTAAGATATGCGATTTAAATACAATAATATTTAAATAGGATATATTTGTTTAGATATAAGAGGTGGTTGTGAAGAACCACATAAAGTTCTGAGAAATATGAAATTGCTAAACAGATTATTCAATTCAGAAACTGGAACATCACGATTTGAACAAGGAGAAGAACTAGTATATAGAGATCATTTTACACACGATAATGTTAAAGTCGTTGTCGTTAGTGACTTAAAAAAATTGAAAGGACAAAGATATTATGAGGTTAGAGTAAGGGGTAATGGAAGGGTTATTCCGTGGGCTAGAGAAAAAGATTTGCATTATGAAAATCAGGAACAAAAAACAGATAATGCATAGCTTTATAAATCTAGATTTTTTCTTTATATTGTATTTGACAAGATATTGAACAAATATTATAATAAAGTCCATAAGAAGAAGATTACTCTTTTTCTTGATTTAAAATTAAAATGAAAAAATTTAAGAAACTTGGTATTTCAGATAGTATTCTGGAATCTATTCAAGAGCATGAATTTGAAAAACCAAGCGAGATACAGAAAAAAGCAATTCCTTTAATTCTGGAAGGAAAGGATGTTATAGCTGGCTCTGCAACTGGTTCTGGGAAAACTCTGGCTTTTGCAACCGGGATTATACAGAAAGTAGAGCAAAAAAAAGGGTTGCAGGCTTTGGTTATTGTGCCAACAAGAGAATTAGCTGAACAGGTTTCTCAAGTTTTGAACAAATTTTCAAAATACAAAGAACTGAAAATAATCTCTGTATATGGAGGAGTTTCAATAAATCCTCAGATTACTGATTTAAGAACTGCGGAAGTAGTTATTGGCACACCGGGAAGATTACTAGATCATATTAACCGAAAGACAATTAATTTGCATAATATTAAGATTTTGGTTTTAGATGAAGCTGACAGAATGTTAGATATGGGGTTTATTGATGATGTTTCTGAAATAATCAGAAATTGCCCAAATAAAAGACAAACCTTGCTGTTGTCAGCTACAATTACAGGAGATATAGTTCATTTAGCTAAAAAATATACAAAAAATGCTGTTGAAGTTTCTGCTGAAGATTATGTTAACCCTGCTAAATTAAAACAAGTATATTATGATGTTGATGAAAATATTAAATTTTCTTTATTAATGCACATGCTTAAACAAGAAAAAAAAGGATTGATTATGGTTTTTTGTAACACTCGTTCTACTGTTGAGTTTGTTTCAAAAAATCTGAAGTTTTCCGGAGTTGATGCTTCAGGGATTCATGGTGGTTTATCACAAGATAAAAGAAAAAGAGTTATAGAAAAATTTCATGGTAAAAATGCCCATGTTCTTGTATGCACAGATGTTGCAGCCAGAGGTTTGGATATTAAAGGAGTAACCCATATTTATAATTATAATATCCCAAATACTGGAAAAGAGTATATCCATAGAATCGGAAGAACTGCCAGAGCTGGTAAAGAAGGTAAAGTGATTAATTTGTTGTCAAATAAAGATTATGATAATTTTAGAAAAGTTCTAGAACAAGATATTGAAATTGAAAATTTAAAAACTCCTTATGTTGAAAAAGTTCAGATTAAGTGGATGCCAAAAAAAAGATATAGGAGTAAATCAAGTTACAGAAGTAATAGGAACAGAAATAACAACAGAAGAAGTGATAGGAGAGGAAAGAGAAATAATCAGAATAAAGGTAATAAAAGATATGGTAAAAAAAGCAGTAAAAAAAAGAATTATGGTAAGGGGAGAAGTAATAAAAATTATAAAAGAAGCAGAAATAAATAATTTTTTATATTTTTGCAGATTGTTTTTGCTCATAATTTCTTTCTAATTGTTCGTGATAATCTCCGTATTTTTCGCATCCAACAATATTTTGGCAAATCCATGTTTTGCCAGGACAATCTTGGCAAGGATTTAATTCTCTTTGTCTAGATTGCTCAAATATTTCTTCTAATGTTCTGTTTAAATCTGACATTTTATAATTGTTCTAATTCAGGATATAAACTTTGTATTTCTTCTACCTTTTTTTCTGAAAATGCTGAAATTGATTCCTGATTTAATGCATTTAATACACTAACTTCTAAACCTGGGTTTTTTATTTGCACAAAAACTCTTAATAAATCTGTTTCTTCTAATTCATATTCTGCGCCAGAATTAAGATTTTTTGCCATGATTTTCCCATCAGGAGTTTCCCTTAAATATCTAATAGAATTGACTGAATCTTCCTGTTCAAAACTGTTTATTAAATAAAATCCTTTAATATTTTGGGCATCTGCTCCAGTATAAACCTCCCATGCTGTTTTTCCCCGTAATACCATAATTAGGTTTAATTTGAATTTATTTAAATTTTTTGCTGATACTTACATTTAAGAAAAATTTATATATTAATTTTTGTCATTTATTCTAACCCTCGGGGAAAGAGTTCTGATAATTGATTATAAAATGAAAGCAAGCAGAGAATATGAAGAAAAGGCAAGAAGGGCATTAAAATCAAAAATAAGTCTGACTCATGAAACCTGGAGTGAGAACATTTTACCCATTTTAGAATTTGGATTGATGTCCAGAAATGAAGCTCAATCCAGAGGTTTGATGCCTAGATTAGGAGGTTATGCTTCTCCCAGGATAAGTTATTTTCCTGATGAAATTAGTTTTCACAATCATAGTAGAAATGTTTTATATAGAGAGTTAAACATAACTGCTTCAAATCCTTGCTTAATTATAGATGAAAAATATGCTGGAATATCCAGAAAATCCAGAGAATTTCATCCGGTTTATTCAGGAATAATTCCTCCTAGAGATATTTTAGCTGTAATAAAAAGAGTTGACATGATTGATAGATATGGAAATTTAGTTTTTGATGATAAAAAAAGGCGAACACCTTCATTTGAAGTAATTGAAAACTTAATGGAATTGCAAAGAGATTTACCTGAGGAAAATTTGGTTCCTGTATTTTTTGGAAAAGGAGTTTATGATATTATCGAGAGAGAAACGCAACTTTATGTTCCTGACTGGTTAGAAATTTCTCCAGGATTAATATCTGAAGTTAGAACTTCAGATTTGGCTGTTTGTTGATTCCAGACAAATATTTATACTTTATTCACTTGTAAGTTATATGAGCTTTGCAGATAGTACTCAATTAATTTTATAAAACCTGCTCCCTTTTATTTATTATGGTTTTAGATTTGTTGATTGAGAGATTTACTGAATGGTTTAATTCTTTTGCTAAATTGCTGCCATTGATTTTAGCTGCATTAGTAGTATTTGTGGTTTTTTATGTTATCGGGGTGATAACCAGCAAGATAATCAGAAAATTGACCAAAAAATCATCAAGAAATAAAACTTTGTCAAGCCTATTATCTACTCTGGCATTTTTATTTGTTCTTTTATTAGGTTTGATTGTTGTATTAGGTGTTTTGAATTTAGATAAAACCATAACTTCCTTGCTTGCTGGCGTGGGTATAATCGGTTTGGCTTTGGGATTTGCTTTTCAGGATTTGGCTGCTAATCTAATTTCTGGGACAGTACTGGCATTTAGCAAACCATTACAACCAGGAGATTTGATTGAGGTTAAGGATAATACAGGTTATATTGAGTCAATTGACTTAAGAACTACAAAAATCAAATCATTTCAGGGACAATTAATAACTATTCCTAATAAAGACATATTTCAAAATCCTGTAACTAATTACTCTGAATTGGGCATGAGAAGAGTTGACATTGATGCAGGAGTTTCATATGGAGATGATTTGGAAAAAGTTGAAAAAATTGCATTAAAATCAATAAAAAAATTAAAATTTGTAAAAAAAGATAAACCTGTAGAATTGTTTTTTTCTGAATTTAGCAACAGTTCAATTAAGTTCTCTTTAAGATTTTGGATTGATTTTAAATCTCAAAAAGATTTCTTAGATGCGAGAAGCAAAGCAATTAAAGCAACTAAAAAAGCATTTGATGAAAATGATATAACAATCCCTTTCCCTATAAGAACGCTGAATTTTGGAGTAAAAGGGGGAAAGGGCTTGTTTGATGATAAGATTAATTTAAGCAAATGATTCTGCTAATTGCAAATTAGTTAAAATACCTATTAAAATTTGAATTTCAAAACTTTGAATATAAACTGTTCAATTTCTTGAATTTTATTTTTATTTAAAGAGACTTGTAATCCATAAGAAGCTGGCTTTGTTAATAAAAAGCTATCTTTGATTAATTGTTTAGCTATTTTCTTTATATCTTTGCCTAAATGAGAAGGAAATCCTTTAGTTAACGTATCAAAATGAGTATGACTCCCTCCTATAATTTTTCTTTTTCTTAGCCTATATAAGAGAGTTGCTTTTATTTTATCTTCATCATCAAATTCCATTATTAGTATTAAACAGAAGAATATTTAAATGTTCCAAAAATTGAAATTTTTGGCAACTATCAAAATTCACAGAATTTTTAAGTTTCTAATATTGTAATATAAAAACATAGATATAAACATTTATAAATAAGGAATTAGTGGATTAATTATGGAAGAAAGATCAGTATTTTTACAAGTGTTTGGAGAAAGCCCTATAATGAAAGTTATAGATTTTCTTATGGATTTTCAGGCTTTTGATTATCCTTTGACTGAGATAGCTAAAAATTCTGGGGTAAGTTATTCTACTTTACAAACTTTCTGGGATAAGTTAGTTAGAAATAATATAGTAGTTAAAACAAGAAGAGTTGGCAAGTCAAATTTATTTAAATTGAATACAGAAAACCCTGCTGTTCAGCAATTAATCAAGTTAGATTGGAATTTAGTTACAGGCAGTATGGAAAAAGAAGTTGAAGCTTGAAAATGAATTCTAAAGAAGATTCTTTCTATTCTCAATAGAAACTTTTATCTACTGGCAATAGAAACTTTCTTTTCTTTCTTGGAATTTTTGTTTAGTTTGTGTTATGGGGAGTTTTTGAATTTAATTTTATATTTTATTCTTGCGCATTATTGTTTTAATCCATCAAATATGTCTTTGTGGTTTTTCTTTATTTTTTAATTAGTTAATTTTTTAAATGTCTGTTATTTAGACAATCTGCCCTTGGGGAAAGAGTTCTGTTGGAAAATGCTGAAAATAATCTTAAATAGAAAAGAAGTTTATTTTGATTTGCATAGTCAGGAATGGTTTGACAAAACAGGGGTTAAAATCCCTTTAAGAGAGGTGCCTTTTTTACACTATTATATCCCTGACGAATTAGAAACAAGACTGGGGAAATTCAGACAATTGCCAGAAGATGAGATAACTACTAAAAAAGTTTCCGAGATTACAGGGATAAACGAGACTACTCTTTATCAGAGAATTTTGTCCGGAAGATTAGAAGCAGAAAAAGTTAATGGAAAATACAGGTTTGACAGAAAAGCTGTTGAAAATTTGCTTTCTGAGCAGTTTCCGGTGTTAGCCGGGTGGAAAACCCTTTCCCAGGTTTCTGAAGAATATGATGTTAACATTGCCACTTTGCATCACTGGAAAAATACTGGAAGAATCGATTTTGCAATGACTGGGTTGGGGGATTATAACTGGAAAACTTATGTTCCTTTTTGGTCTGAGATAGCCATTCAGGAGAGAAAAAATGCAAAAGAAATAAGAGTTATTGAAGAACAAGGAAAGTTTTTTATTCATTCTTATGATGCTGCAAGAGATATTCTGGAGACATTAGGGTTAGAAGCTGATGAAGAGAGAATAAGAAGATACAGAAAAAGATTGAAAGACAGGGCTAAAGAAGAAGAAAAAAGAAGTTTGGAAAGAGTTTCTTTTTTTGAGGAGGGATTAATAAAATGGCTGAAACAAAACCCTCAGTTAGAAGAACTAGCTGAGATGTCAGGGCAACAAATTGAGGAAATTATCAGTTTTTGTGAAGAAAAAAGTGTGGAAATTCAAGGAAGCACAGGATTAAAAAAATATCACAGAGTTAATCTCAGAGATTATAGATTGGAATTGATTAAACATGAAAATCATAGGATAATACAGGACTTTGCTGATGAAGATACAGATTTTGAAGAAGCTGACTATCAAATGCCTTATGAAAAATTTGATTTAGATTATGAATTTTCCTGAATTTGCTGTTAGTCTGAAATAAGCAGGTTTTTATAATCATATAATTATTCATTTTTATGGAGCAAGAAAAAAAGATTAACTGGAAAATAATATTTTATTCTGTAGTAGGTTTGGGGTTTATTGATTTAACTTTTTTGGTTGACTGGATTTTTATTATTGGAGCTGTCATATGCATCTATCTAAATCAGAAGGAATTAAACAAAAATGGGAAAAATAGAGTTTGATGAAAACGGGAAAATTGTAATTCCCGGAATTGAAAGAAAGCAGAGAAAAGAGAAAGAGAGAGATTGGAAAGAACAGCCAGGCATAAGAATAAGAAAAATGCAGATTTCAAAGAAAACTCCTTTAAAATGCAAATTAATTCTTGAATTAAATGATAAAGTTGATTCTAATCGAATAAACAGGATTTATAATGCAGTGTTTAATAATTTCAGCTCGTTTATTGACAAAGCTGAAATTAAAAAGACTGGGGACAGAAGATATGAGGTAGAAATTGTTTCTGGCTGGAAAAGATGCTCTTTTTGTGAAAGTTTCAGGAATGTTTTGGGAGAAAATTTTAAAGCTATAAATCAGGGAAATTGCGATTCTTTTGGAGTTTAGTTGGGTTTTGATGGGGTTTTTATATTTCTATAAAAATAAACAATATATTCTATATTGATAATACTTAAATATTAATAAACCTTAAAATAATCATGGGATGGACAAGGGGTTATGAGCATCATGAAGATCCACCTGAGGATTATCCCCCCACTAAGAGATCCGTATCATGTTGATACTTCAAGTCCTGAAGAAAATAGACGCTTTTGGGGAGGATTTATTGGAGGAGGTTTAGGTATTATTGTGGGAGGTGTAATGCGAAATCATATTCTAGGAGAATTTTATCAAAGCGAGGGTATTGTTGAATCTTTAAAAGATGGCTTTTTCTACATTGTATTGCCTATGGTAGCGGGAATAGGACTAGGAGTAATTGCAGGAGAAACTCTTAATGCTATACATAGGAGAGCTGAAAGAAAAGCAGAAGGAAAAGAAGAGAGCAGTAACAGAGAAAGTACTTTTTGGGGTTTAGAAGGAGAAATGAATTTGCTTCAAGATAAAATAGAAACAAATCAAAAGCTCATACAAGCAGGGGGATTAGGTTATACATGGACTGCTCTGTATGAAAATGAAATAGGAGAATATAGAGCTAGGATTTCCCAGCTCAAACAGGAAATTGAGGAGAGAGATAGTAATTGAATATAATTCTTTATTTTAACTTGTGTTGTGGGTATGTTGGGGGGGGTTGTTTTGTTTATGATTATTTTCCAGTATAATAATCAATATAAAGAATATTGTTTTTAATTAATGGAAGGAATAAAATGGGCAATCAAAAAATTGTTATGACAGGGGAGATTTACAAAATTAAGTGGGCTGCAGAAGAGAATAATTCAAAGTTTAGAGAATCAAAAAGAAAATTCTACACAAGATATAAAAGGGAAAAAAGGAATAAATTCTGGAAAATTTATTATAAGATTGCGGATATTTTAGGTTTAGACTAGTTTAGCTAAGATTAGTTAGTTTTTTATAATTTTAAAACATTTAGTTGATATGTTAAAAGGAGAAATAAAATTAGCTAAACATGGAAGTTTAATTTTAACAAATAAAAGATTGGTTGATAAAGAGATAACTATTCTTGAAAAAACAACAAAAGAAATTCCCCTTAATAAAATAAATTCAATATTATCATATAATAAAAGATTTCTATGGCTTTTAATTGGAGCAAGCATTTCACTTCTCTTGGGGGTTATACTTATAATTATGGGAAAAGATTTTTCTTCCACAGGTTTAAGTTATTTAGGTTATTTTTTAATTTTCTTATTTTTGCTATTTAGTACTTTATTTATTATACTAAAAACAGAGGGTATAGAATTTGCTTCAAATACTGCAAAGATTTTCACAGATGAAAAAGGCTATAAAAAGTTTGCAGATAAGGTGAGAGAGGGGATGTATAATGATTAGCAAATATCAACAACTCACATTATTAGATATCCAAAAAACATCTGTTCCTGGTTTGTAAAGAAGATTTGAGTGTATGATGAGTATCCTTGCCATAACTAATAAAATCAAAAAGATTCCAATGAAAAATAAGATATAAAATCCTTTGGATTTCTTTTTTGAATAAAAACAAATAGAAACTACAAAACATAATGCTCCTAAGAAGATTAAAACAACTGAAACCTTAATATCTGCCTTGATTCCTGATAAAAGTATTTCAGTTTTTTTATTTAATGGCAGTGAATTGATTTTTTCACAGCTTTCTTTTGAGAAATGGATGGTTCCCATTAGAAATCTTTCTTTAAATTTTGGGAAGTTTAATGTTATTTCAGACTCTATTCCGTATTTACGGAGAGTTTGTTGGTGCCCTAATTCATGAAATATAGACAAGAAATGATTAAAAAATATCAGGCAAAATATAAAAATTAATGCAATGAATATCTTTTTTTTAGAGTTTAATCTTTCCATTAGAAATTTAAGAGAGAATTTATTTATATATCTTTACAGAGTCTAAACCAAAACCCAAAAAGTTTAAGTATTAAAGTTAACAAGATATACCAGAAATGGCAGGAAAAAAGAAGCCAACAAAAGAAGAGGTTAAGAAGCTATTGTTATCGGTTAAACGAAAAGGCATGAAGAGATTAGTCAGGCATCTTGAAAAAAATACTGATTATTTTGAAGCGCCGGCTTCGACAAGGTTTCATGAAGCAAAAAAAGGAGGGTTGTTGACTCATTGCTGGAATGTTTATACTCTGTTAAAAGAAAAGAACAAGAAATTCAATTTGAACATTCCCAAAGATTCCATAATAATCACTTCATTTTTGCATGATTTATGTAAATGTAATGTGTATAAAGATAAAATTCTGAAAAACGGAGAAAGATCATCAATTCCTTATGAATTTAACGAGGATTTGCCATTGGGACACTGCACTAAATCAATATTCATGATAAATAAATTTATGAAACTCACTCATGATGAAGCATTAATGATAAGATGGCACATGTCATGGAGTGATTATGAATTCAAGAAGCATATAGACTTAGTCAAAGAATTGACTCCAGCAGTAATGGCGCTTATTACTGCTGATATTGAAGCTTCTGAATTCTTGGATGAGAAGTTTGAGAAGGATGGGTGAATATGGAAGAAGCAACTGAAAGATTAGTAAAACTTTATTTAGAACATAAAGGATATTTTGTTAGGACTAATGAACGCATAAGAATAAAAAAGAATACCTATCCTGAAGCAGACATAATTGCCATAAGGAGTAAGAAGAGAAAAAATTGTGATTTGCCAGATAAGATTGTTGGTGAAGTGAAAAGTTGGCAGGTAAGAACTGAAAGTTTAAAAAAGGCAAATATTTTAATTTATTTATTAAATATAGAAAAAAAGCAGAGGGAAAAATATGGGCCTGGATTTAAATTTGTACTTTTTACTAGGCAATACCCAAAAACCCAGCAAGAATCAATAAGAAAGATATTGAAAAAGAAGAGAATTGAGTTTATTAGTATGGAAAATGTCTGTACTGATCTGATTGAACTCTCTAATCAGAGGGGATATAGCAATGATCCTGAATTGCAATTTGCAAGAATTTTAAAGTTGGCAAAAAAATTAGGAAATGAAAATTGAATATTTATTTGAGAAGAAACTAAAGAGTAACAAAGGTAGAGAACTAGTTAATAATTTTGAAAGATTGGCTAAGATTGGGGGGAAATCTTTTAAAAATATTGAATTGTTGGAAAAATAACCTCAAAATAAATAAACCTCCTTTGTAATTCTATCAAACAAGAAAGATTTCAAGAGATTCCAAGAGTTTAATTAAAAATTTGGATAAAATTGGATTAAAACTAAAATGAGTTGAAGATGGATGAAGAAATAAAAAGAGCTAAAAAAGAAAAAGTGACTGGAGAGATGATAAAGTAGACTATAAAAAATAAATAATTATCTGGAAAAGATTTTACTTCAATAAAAGTTAAAAACCTGCTCTTCTTCTCTTAAACATGGTAGATGAACAAATTAAGAAACAAGTATTAGAAATAATGAGGGATCCTCAAATTTATTTAGGGGGGGTTCTTGATTATGTTGAGAAAAGAATCAAGTATGCCTTTGGAGTAGCATGTGAAGAAGAAATTTCGATAAATGATTGGCAACCTGATGAGGATTTTGGTAAACAAATAGGGCAAAAAACAGTTTTTTTAACTGCGAGACTTTTTGACTTATGGGAAACTGCAATTATAAAAGAGCTTGATAAAAGATTAAAAGAAATTGGAGTTAGAGCAAAACCAAATCATACCCCCCAGGGGGATATGGAAATAATTTTCCCAGATGATTTTAAAATGATATGGGAGATTAAATCTTCTCAAGCACAAGATGGCTGGACAGGAGCAACTCATTCTTCTTCAAAAACTCCACATTACATCTTAATTAATTATTCTCTTGATAGAACTAAGACATTACAAATGGGGGATAATCCTAATTTTATCACAGAATTAGCTGTTTTTGTATGGGATGATATGGAAGCTGAATGGAGAGGAAAACCTAGCGATAAAAATAGCTTTACGGGATTAAAAATTCCTATTGAAATATATAAAAAAAGACCTAAAATAGTTGTTGTAGGATCTTTAGAGCCTAAGAAAAAATGGTGTAAGATAATAAGTAAAAAACTGGCTCAGAAAACATTATAAAAAATCCTCTATCTTTTTATCAGGAAACTCGTTTTTAATTCTTTCCTTAGTCATCTTAATATATTCTGGGTTGATTTCAAATCCTAAATAATTTCTGTCTAATTCTAAAGCAGCGATAGCGGTAGTTCCTCCTCCCATAAAAGGATCTAGGACTACGTCTTTTTTATCAGTTAACCACTTAATGAACCAGTTTGGTAGTTGGGGATGGAAAGGAGCGGGATGTTTCAACCCTCTTAAAGCTGATCCTGTATCAAACCTAAAGACAGTTATTGGTTTTGCTCCTTTAGGATGAGGTTTACTACTTCCTCTTTGAGAAAGTTTAGTTGTTCCATCAGGTAAAACAATATCATTTCCATGAACCTTATTTTTAAATCTTTTTAAAGAAACTTTCTTATAGGGTCTTCTGACTCTATCAGTAAATGTCTTGAATTTTTTAGTATCTTTAACAAAGTGAAATATATATTCTATTCTATCATTTAATCTTTTTTTACCAGGCATTGGAAGAGCTGATTTTTTAAACCAAATATATCTATCGTAAAGTTTTAATCCAGTTTCTTTAACTATCCTATACACTAATTCAAAAACATATGTGCTTCTTTCTCCATTTGTAGCTCTGTCATTTATATTTAGAATAAATGATCCTGTATTTTTTAGGAATCTTTGTGCTTCTTTGAATAATTCTAAAAACCAATCTACATATTCTTCTGGATTAAACACTTCGACTTTTTTCCCATATGAAACAGTATCTGCATAAGGGGGAGATGTAACAACTAAGTCTATTGAATTTTCAGGTAATTTTTTAGCAAGTTCCATGCAATCTCCTAAATGAGTTTTATTTAATCTAAGTTTTCCTAATTTTTTGGATTTGCTTTTTCTTTTTTGTGTTTTTGTTTTTTTTCTCTTTTTTTGTCCCATATTAAATAAAATTTTGCTTTATTTATAAAGTTGTGTGATCACTGATCAGTGATCAAAAATCAGTTTTCTCTATAACTCCACCAAGTATCTTTGGTTAGAATAATGTGATCTAAAACATCAACTCCTAACATTTTTCCAGAATTTTTTATTTTCCTGGTTAATAATAAATCCTGTTCTGAGGGTTTTATATTCCCTGAAGGATGATTATGGACTAAGATTATTCTGCTTGAGAAATTTCTTATTACTGGATTAAAGATTTCTCTAGAGTTCATAACTGCTGAAGTTATGCCTCCTTTAGCTATTAAAGATTCCCCAATAACGTTATTCATATGATTTAACATGAGAATATAGAAATTTTCTTGTTTTTCGTCTTTTAATCTTTCATGAAAATAATTAAAAACATCTTCAGCACAGGTTATTTTCTTGATGGGTTTTTTTGATTGTGAGTATCTTTTGCCTAATTCAGACATAGCTAGAATTTGCATTGCTTTACTTGGGCCTATTCCTTTTATTTTTTGAAGTTCTTTTAATGAACAATCAAATAAATTGTCTAACCCATATTCTTTAATTAATCTGTTAGACATATCAATCACATTTTCTTGAGTTGTTCCTGTTCTTAATAATATAGCAAATAATTCTGCATCTGAGAGTGTTTCAGGACCATGTTTAAGAAATCGTTCTCTTGGTCTGTTTTGTTCAGGCATGTCTTTTATTTTCATGAATAATATAATTCACTTAATCTTATAAAATTTATTAGTATAGAATAGATAATATGAAAAACAAAGAAAACCTATCTATTTTGTTTATAAGTATTTAATTTGGGGGAGTTGAGGATATTTTTTTCTCAAAGTAGGGTGATTGTGTGCTTCTTTAAATAGTTCATCGGTCCAATCTTTTTTATCTGCAGTTATAACTACTAGAGTTTTATTTTTATGCGCTTGTATAGCTGATGCTATGGTTTTGGCATCAGAATCATTTTTTATTGAGTTTCCAATATCAAGGAAAGTAAGCAGATGGCTTTTTAACTCAAAATCTATCTCATTGATAGGTATCACAAATTCATCAATCTTATTTCCTAGAAAGTTATTTATTCTTAAATCTAATTCAATTATTACTTTTTGAATCTTTTTTATTGCTTCTTTTTTAGGGAATTTTCTAAAAAATAACTTTAATTTAAGAATTTTCTTCTTATCTCTTTCATATAACCTAGAAGTTTCTTCGATAGTGTATTGTTCGTATTGTTTGTCTTGTATTTGCCTGATTAGCTCTCTGAATAAAATTCTCTGTCTTTTTAGCCATTTTGGAAGATTTTCATTTTTTATATAATGGCATAAAATAAAAGAATTGTTTCCTTTTTGATTGATGAACTCTTTAGATTTAACTATTAAACTCTCACTACCTCCTTCTCCAATATAATATAGAATAATGCACATGTCTAAAAAACACCTCATTCTTCATATGCTCCTTCTAAAAAAACATTTAAAATCTTCTTTTCATCTTCATCTAATCCTCTTTTTTGAGGAGTTAGGTGTTTTTTATATTCTAATAAATTGTCTACTTTTTCAGATATTTCAAAAGAGTAGGCATTTATTTTCCTTTCTTTAACCTCTTCTTTTATTTCTTGATAGGCTTTGTCTAAAAAAGGTTCTATATCTTGAAAAAAGAATTCAGTTGTAAGAGCCTGCCATAATGAGTTAAAAGTGTCAAGAATTTCTTTCAGATAATTCTCCTTTTCATCGTTATCTTTAGATTCATTGAATTGTTTAGAATTTAATATAAAAGTCGTTGCTTCTAAAAATAAATGGTATTTTTCGAAAACATAAGAGTAGTCCTTAGAAGCAGGGATCAATAAAAATATTTCATAAAATTTATCAAGTATTTCTTGAATATTCTCTATTTTATTATGGGATAAACAAAAAGATACTTCGTCTGCTAAGAGATAAATTCTCATATCTTCATTTTCTTTATACTGGTTTATTTTTTCTTTCCAAGCAATATTTGAATGGCATCCTTCATCTATTTCTTTTTCTATTTTAATAATTAAACTTTGTTCAGAAGACTCTTTTTTGATGATATATCTTTTTAAAATTTCTTTTCTTTCTGCGCTTTCTAGAAAAACCGGGAGAACCTTGCCATAATGAAATCTTACTATGGGAATTCCTAATTCAGGATTGTCTTTTGCAATTTTAACTGCAATTTTCTGCATTGTTGTTTTGTTGATTTTTTCTTTCTTTTTTTCTTCCCATTTCTCTGCTATTTTAGATAATAAAAAAAGGCATTTCTTAAAAATCTCTTTATCTAAAGGTAGTCTATAGAATACTGGGTAATCTTCTATTGTAAAAAGCCTTAAATTGCCTCTAAAGAAAAGTTCTTTCACTTTTCCTTCTTTTTTTAGTAAGTCTAGATAGTTATTAATAGTTGACCAATTGGAATCTATTTTCTTTCTAAGTTGATCTATAGAAAGGGGTTGCTCTCTCAAATGAGATAAAATCTCTTTTCTTATTTGCTCTGAGGTTTTTCTTTCTGCCATTAAAATTTCTCTTTTTTATACATTTAATAATTATGTTATATTTATAAATGTTTGCAATATACAGAGTAGAATTTTATTTAATATGGAATACTTATTAATTAAATATAGAAAGATATATAAAATCTTAATTATTAAATTTTTATATGGCTAGAACTAAAAAGATAATGAAATATAGAAGAAAAGTTACAAAAGTAATTGATGGAGATACTGTCAAAGTTAGCAAACCAGTAAGAGGTTCAAGTTACATAAGATTAGCGGGAGTTAATGCTCCAGAGAAAAGACAAAGAGGATATGGAACTGCCAAGAGGAAACTGAGAAGCAGAGTTGGAGGAAAAAAAGTAGGGGTTAGACCAGTTGGTAAATCTTATGGGAGAACTGTTGGAAAAATCAGAAAGGTTAGGGGAGATAGGAAGAAGAGGAGGAAGAGATGACTGGTAAAATAGAAACAGAGAATTGGAAAATAATTTTGACTAAAAGAGATAATGAGGTAAATTCACCGCAGTTTATTAATGCTGTATTTAAATTGAAAGAAGGAATACGTGTAAAAGAGGAAATAACTGAAGAGGAATTTAACCGCTTAAAGGATGATCTAAAAGATTTGGGAAAATGGAGAAGGTACAGAGAATTAAAGAAAGATTTGGAGAACCAAAATGAATAATAAAGGTCAAGAATTAAATTTGCTCTGCCAGGCAATAGTATTTATAATATTGTTTTTGATTGGAGGGGCAATAGGGTTTTTGTCTTTGCCTGAATTTCCAGGTAGATTTTATATAAGTGGTTTGATTTTTGCAGCTTTTGGTTTAGGACTTGGCAACATAATAATTCACTGGCATCACCATAGTTAAATATTTAACCCAACTCCTACAAACGATCAAAAGGACTCTCCACCGCCCTCAACTCATCATTGCTCGCATGAGCGTACAATTTACCTAATATTGTAAAAGTTATTAGTATAGAACATATAAGACGGAAAGCAAAATAGAATCCGTTTTTAACTTATTTAAGCAACTCTTTATCTATATTTAATACCTCTATAATAAAATCTCTTATTTCTTTTTTGTAATGCGAATTTAGACTAACATGAATTTCATTAGTTGACTTTTTAAAAGTTATCCACTCTTGATTATTCAATTTTTTAGCAGCTTTTTCTGCTTTTTTGAAAGCTATTGGGACAATTCTATATAAGTTTTTTAGTGGGGTGTGTCTGCCTCCCCATATTCCTTTTCTGTAAAGCTTAAAAAGCAATTCTGCTTCTTCTTGATCACTCATTTTAATGTACTAACTAGTTATTTTACATTTGTTAATATAACTAATAGAGGTTTATAAATCTTTTCCTTTTCGTAATTTTATTATTAAATAAAAAATATAAATACGATTATAAAAATATATCGAAAGGTTTATAAATATTGATAAACTAAGTAAGTTAGAGACTATGGATTGAGGGGAAAAAGAGGAGGTGAAATAAGATGGCTAATAAAAACCAATCATTTTTTTTAGAATATTTAGGGGATACTCCTAAATTAAGAGTTTTAGATTTTCTTATGGATAATTTTAATCAGGATTTTTCCCTTCCACAGATTGCAAAAGGATCTAACATAGCTTACACTACTTTGATTGACATGTGGGACAAACTCGTAAAACAAAAAATTGTGATTCAAACAAGAAAAGTGGGGAAAAGCAAATTATATAAATTAGATATAGAAAACCCTATTGTAAAGGCATTATTTGCTATAGA
This sequence comes from Candidatus Woesearchaeota archaeon, assembly GCA_964592915.1. Lineage (GTDB taxonomy): Archaea > Nanobdellota > Nanobdellia > Pacearchaeales > GW2011-AR1 > CAZQGH01. The sequence continues at coordinate 16,734 of CAZQGH010000015.1, forward strand.
TATAAAACTTTCAGATGCTATTGCAGAGAATGAATTGATTTCAGCTTCTTAAAAACCCTACACTCAACCAAACAAATCCCTCTCTCCTAGTAATATCTCCTAAGACTCCCTAAGGGTTGTTTATTCATTTTCAAAAAAAATTCTGTTTAATAGGTAGGAAATGTAAAACACAAACAGGCTTACTAGTAAGCCTAATGCGAATATTTCTTTGTGGTAGCATTTGAGTGGCATGTAATATTTAGGTACAGACACTTTATATATTTAGGTACATGCATTGTTACTTGGCAGTAGTTTCGGTACAGAAAAGTTTAAATATTTGCGTTTGCTAAACAATATATGGATAAGACGAAGGTAAAAGAATATTTAATCAATAGATTTGATGTAACATTTAATCAGATAATTAAAGATCTGGGAATTAAAAATAAAAAAGAGTTAAAGGAAATTTTAAAAGAATTAGAAAGAGAAAAATGGATAATTAAAAGTTGGTGTAAAACTGATGAGGAGTATGAGTATGACCCAGGAGATAAACAATATGAAGAAATTGAAGAATTAGGAGGTAAAAAATGAAAATACAAAAGCAATTAAGTAAGAAACGAGGAGATAAAGTATATCACAAGTATGTGGTTGTGTTACCAGAAGAGCTAATAAAAAAAGCAGGGTTTAAAGCTGGAGAAGATCTTGAAGGGAAAGTGGATAAAAAGGGGGAGATTAGGCTGGGGAGAAAATGAAAGATAATTATAAACTACTCTATTTTATTCTAACAGAATTTTCTTTATGATTCCTTTTTCTATTAAAGAGGGTATATTTTCTGAAAGATAATCATATACTCCTTTATGGACTTCACAATATCTAGATTTTCCAGTCGAATATAATCTGTCAGCCAAACAGCCTCCTCCACACAGATTCCCCCAATCGCAATTTCCGCAGTAACTTTGCTCGATAGAGGATGATCTAGGATTTTTAGGGCTATTTAGAACAGAATAAAATGAGTTATCTAATATATTTCCTAATATCATATCTTTCTCGTCCCAGAAAAAGTCACACGGATAAATATCCCCATTTGTGTCCACAGCTAAAAGAGGGTGATGTTGGCTGGGAGTACAGATTCTGCAAGAATCTATTCCTGTATTAAAAAAAATTGAAGAAAGATATTGCATGACATTCCTAACTCTAATTTTTTGTTTGCCATTTTCTACTTTATCAAATATTCTATCAAATACATTTAGATAACTAGATAATAAATCTGTATTTGAAGGAACAAATGAATCATCCTCTCCACAGGGAACCGAAGGGATAAACTGTAGTTCTGTGATGCCCATCTGTTCAAATTCCTCTACCATCTCCTCCAAAAACATTACACTGTTTTTTGTGACCACGCTCACAACACACATTCCTTCTTGAATTTCTAATACTTTTTCGATGCCTTCTTTTACACTAGAATAACTCCCCCTCCCTCCGATGTAAGGCCTGTTCTTATTGTGGGTTTTTTCGTTTCCATCAAGGCTAGTAGATATTCCTATTTGATGTTCTTTTATAAAATCTAATTTACTAGGAGATAATGCAGCAAGATTTGTTTGAATAGAAAATCTTAATTCTTTGCCTTTAATTGCAGAAACTATCTCTCCATATCTGACTGCTTCTTTTATAGTTCCCATATTTAATAGAGGCTCACTTCCATGAAATATTAGTTTAGGAGGATCTTCAAGTTCAAGGGCTCTTTGAACAGCTAGCTTAGCAATATCTGGAGACATATTTCTGACATCTTTTCTAGTATTCTTTGCAGAACAATATATGCAGTCTAAATTACATCTATTTGTAGTATTAAGAGCAATAGACTGAACACCTAAATACTCTTTTGGAGGTTTTCTCCTTTTTTTTAAATCTCTTTTTAGTTCTTCTTCAGAATTTCTATCTGCTAACCCCCAGAACCCATTAGATGGTTCAAGAATAAAATGCATATCTTTATATTTATCCATTTTTATTTAAAATGTCATAAGATTTAATTAAAAAATTATCAAAATCATATTTTTGCCAAAGAGGATAGAGAGAGGGGTATAGCTCTTGAAGTTCAGGATATAAATTCATATAGGCCTCTGGCCATAATTTTGAAAGAGATTCTTCAGTTAATACAATATAGACAACTATTTCAGAGAGTTTCCATTCCTCTTCAGTACTCTTCTCAGGAACATCTTTTGAAAGACCCAGCTTTTTTATTTTTTTCCAATAAAAAATATGGAAAATTTCATGAGTTATTATCATCAGGATAGTACTAATATTTTGTTTAATGCTTACTGAGATATAATCCTCTCCATAAAACCCTAAGTTTGTATAAGGGTCTATATAGCAAATAATATTTTTCGGAAAAATATCTATATTCGTCACTTTTTTAATATTTTTTAAAATTGTTTTTTTGTTTTTTCTCCACTGTTTTTTAACATTTTCCAACTTCATTTTTAAAGATTTATTTGAGATTTCAAAGTCAGAAATAAGCTTTTTGATTTCCTCTTCAGTTATCTCTTTTTTTTTGAATTTTTGAAATAATTCTTGGTCTATGTTCAAAAAGATGTGTTTTTTTAAATTTTGAAAACTATCTCTGTAATGGGATCTAATAAAATCAGTTAAATTATCTTTCAGTCTTTCAGGAGTTATTATTTTAAATATCATCTTTCACCAGATTGCAATTATATAGATAAGTGATCAATCTTTTGCCTTTTATTCCAAAATTTTCTTCTATTTCCTCTATGGTAAAAGGTTCTTCTTCTAATCCTCTCATGAATTGTAATAAAGAAGAATTTCCAAAAACAAAACCTCCTCCATCGCCAATAAGCAATGACTCCCCTTCTCTCCTAAATCTGATCTTAGGAATAATATATCTTTTTCCATTCTCTAAACTGAGATAAGTTAGTGAATCTCCTTCTCCCAGACCTCTAATTAAAGGATCTTCTCCTCCATAAAATGCTGCCCTAACTTCACATCCTCCATAACATCCCATTTCAATACCACATTTTTCGCATTCTATATTTCCTCTGACATTAGATTGAGTAATTCTGTTCCATATCTCTTTTAGAGTTTCTTCTAATAAATTGCCATAAATCTCTGTCAATTTAGTGCATCCTCTAACTTCTCCTTTTGCAGATATCACTGCCATATCCCTGCCAGCACTGCATCCATGAGTAGTCATCCTGTGAGTTCCCATATCAGAAGGAAAGAAGCAGTAAGGAATACAACCTAACATATTTGTTTTCATGCCCTTTTCTTCTAAATTTAACAAATCTCTAGCTAAATAGATAATTTCAGAGGGATTTAATTGATGTTCTATATCTTCTTCTCTTACAGGAACAATTGGCGTAGCCGAAAAAGAGGATATGTCAAATCTTTCATATAAAAATTCTCCAGTTTTATATACTTCTTCTTTATTTTCCCGAGTAACAACCTGATTTGCGCTCAAATTTATGCCTTCATGAACTAACTTTTCAAGGTTTGCTAATACCTTATCATAAGATCTACTTTTAGTGATTTCATTAAAATGTCTTTTGATATATGAAGGGAAAGAGAATAAAACTAAATTTGTAGTTCTTAACCTTTCTACATCTTCTTGATCTATATTTAATGAAAGATTTGTGTTTACAAAGGCGTCTAAGGATGAATCAGATAAGTAATCTAGAGAAAAACGTAACCCTTCGCTATTAAAAAAAGGCTCCCCCCTGTAAGGACTAATGAAAAAACATCATTTTCAATTAACTGATCTAAAATTATTTTTAATTGGTCTATATTTAGCGAATTTATTTTGCCTGTATGTGAAAAAGAATTATAACAATAGCAACACCTATGGTTACACCCCTCAGTCAGTTCCAGCTGTACAACTAAAGGTGACTCTAATTTTTTTGATAACATCATTTAGGTTCTTGAATAATCACACTGGCTCCAAACACACCTTCCCCAACTACTCTTAGGAATTTTATAAAGTTCTGCTGCCTTAGAAATTTCTTCAGGGGTTAAGTATCTGCCTGCTCTTCTACCATCTACTTCAATATCATCAAGTGAAACTTCGCATCTTTCCTTGAGACTTGTTTCTACCATAATTTATAGGAGTATAACAAGTTTTTATAGTTTATTGTTCTGCAAAAGATAATTAAAAGAATCTCTCTAAAGGAGAATGTCTATGAGAAGAATGTTTTTTAAATGAGTCCTCTATAGATCTTAGGGGTCTCTCTCTTTCTTCTCTTTTTTGGGGTTGTTTTCCGCAGTAACGAGAAACTCCAAGAACCTCTTTGTTGGTTATTCTGCAAATACCTGATTTTTTCCCTCTTGAACTAGGAGTTCTATCTTTTTTTTCATCCAAAAGATACTTATCACATTGATAACAGTAAATTATTTCTTCTTTCATTTTATATTTAAGTTTAGTTTTTATTTATATTTATTGTGGTGATACAAGATAAAGTTCACTTAACAACTATTCATCCCCATAATTCCCATTAAGTAAACTTTATTAATCTTCAAGTTTTAGTTTTATTATGAATAGTTTAGAAAGTTTAAGAGAAATAAGAGAACTTGAATCTTTTCTTTTTGGAGGAGTTTCTGCTCCGAGATGCACTGATTATTGCCAGAGTTTAGATATAATAAGAGAGGAACAGGCAAGGGAAATGGAGAGAAATGAACAACAATACTCTCCTGCAACTGATGAAGAAGGAATTCTAATTGTTACTGGAAAAATGATAATTGATGAGGAAACAGGAGAAATGGAAATTTATGACAGAAATCAGCTTAGTTTGTTTAGAAATAAAGAAACTGGAGAAATGAGGTATAAGGTTACTGAACAGGTTAATCCTGGATGGGAACAATGCAGAGCTTTAGTGCCTTTATCTTTCTACAACCTATAATTAAAAAAAGGCTATCAAAATACTGACAAACACAAAATGGAACAAAATAAAAAAGTTTAAAAGTAAAAAAGAATATATGATAATATGTTAAGCGATATTGAATTATTAGATGCTTCTGAAGAAAATCTTCGTTGGTTTCAAGAAAATTCTAGAGAGATCCAACAGAAATTTGAAAAAGAGGTTATTGCTATTAAAGATAAAAAAATTGTAGCTCATGCTACAAATTCTAAAAAACTATTAGGATTGCTTAAAGATAAAAAAATTGACCCTTCAGAAGTTCTAATAGAGCCCATCTCTTCAAAAGAAGAGATAATCATTTTATAATGAAAATTAAAGTCTTTTTCGATAAAAATCTAAATGTCTTAAAAGTTCCTTCTGTTTTAAAGATACCTCATAAAAGAATTGTCTCCAACTTTATTTTTGATACTGGATGTCCTCATACTATCCTAAATTACACAGATTCTATTAGGTTAGGAGTGCCTAAAATTAGAAAAGCAGAACTTATTCGTATAGGTGGGAGAACATATCAAAGCTATGTTTATAATAAAATCGAAATTTTGTTGAAAGATACTGAGGGGAATCTTGTAACAGAAACCCTCCCTGTAAAAATACTAAAACCTAACTCTCCTAGAGTTAAAGAACTGGAAGAATTAGATGGCTTTCCAAATTTACTGGGAATGGATTTTTTAAAAAAAGGATACAAATTTTTCTGTGATACTATTAAAGATGAGGTTTATTTTGAAAAAGAAGCATAAAAAATATAATCCTCCCTCTAATATCTCTTAAACGAACAATTCATTAATTTAAGCGAGGATTAAAAATGAGAGACAAATCGCATAAAGAACAGATTGAAAGATGGGCCGAATATGTCAAGACTCATAGTTATGAGGACTGGAAAGGAAAAGTAAAACCCTTTATAGATGCTCAGATACTCATGGCAAGACGGTTTTATGAGAAGTTAGGAAAAACTAAAAAGGGAAGAGATAAAATTAAACAACTGAGGAATATTTGAGAAATCAAATTAAAAAAATTAGATAAACTGAATAAAAGTAAAAAACGAGCTAAAGAATGACTCGTGTCACTGTTTTCATGAGCTAGATTTGTTTTTCCATTTTTTTATTCCTCCAAAAGTTTTATTAAGAATCAGACAGTTATCACCTTAAATGTGGTTCGGTGAGTTACCATCTAACTCACTTTTTATAATCAAATGAGAAATAAATATTTAGCGGGAATGAGAAAGAACGCAATTCATCTTCATACTGCAGTATGATGGATTTCTTGCTTACTTATTAAAAAATTCTGATGATAACAATTAAATATCCTGGAACCCCCTAAAGGATATGGTTTCAATTTATGGACATGAAACAAATCAAGGAAAATACCAAAATATTTAGTGTTGATGAAATAACCACTAATATAAAAAGGATTTTAGAATCCAATCCCAATTTGCAGGATGTTTGGATTAAGGGAGAGGTATCCAATTTCAAACATCCAAATGAAAAACACATGTATTTCAGCTTAAAAGATGAAAACTCATTAATAAAATGCGCCATGTTTTATAGAGCAAATAATGAACTGGATTTTGAGCCCAAAGACGGAATGAAAGTTGTTGTTAGAGGGAGTATTGATGTTTATAAGGTTAGAGGTAGCTACCAAATAGTCATTGAAGAGATGTTTTTGCACGGAAAAGGAGAATTATATTTGAGATTTTTGCAACTGAAATCAAAACTGGAAAAGCAAGGATTTTTTGCCAAAGAACATAAAAAAAATATCCCAAAATTCCCGAAAACAATCGGAATCGCAACTGCATCAAAAGGCTCTGTGATAAGAGATATAATTAATGTTATCAAAAGAAGATATCCTCATGTAAAATTAATTCTCTATCCCTGTTCAGTTCAGGGAGAGGAAGCAAAATACACAATTGTCAGAGGGATAGAAGCATTAAACAATTTAGAAGTTGATGTGATTATTATTGGAAGGGGGGGAGGTTCTATAGAAGAATTATGGCCTTTTAACGAAGAGATAGTTGCTAAAGCAATTTTTAATTCAAAAATTCCTATAATTTCAGCTGTGGGGCATGAAACTGACTTCACATTGTCTGATTTTACAGCTGATGTCAGAGCGCCAACACCTTCTTCAGCAGCTGAAATTGCTGTTCCAAATCAAAAGGAAATTAATGCATCTCTTGTTAAATACAAACAACGAATTTATAATCAGATTTACAAAATAATTAAAAGAAAAAAAGAAAAAATTGAAACTATTGAAAACAGGCCTTTGTTTAAAAGACCTTATTTGTTAGTAGACCCGTATAAACAAATTTTAGACGGAAAAATTGAGAAAATTCAGAATATAATGATTAAAAAAACTGAGATTTTAAAAGCAAGAATTGAAGGTTTGAATGGCAAGATAAATGCTCTGAATCCTGAATCTATTTTAGAAAGAGGTTACAGCTTAACAATGAGAAATGATAAAATTATTTCAAGCATAAATAATATAAATGAGGATGATGTTATTTCAACAATAGTTAAAGACGGAGAAATAAAATCCAAAGTTAAGGAAAAAAGAAAAAATGAAAGAAAAAACATTTGAACAGGCGTTAGAAAATGCTGAAAGAATTATTGCTGATTTAGAAGAGGGAGAAATGCCTTTGAAAGAAAGCGTTGATAAATTTAAACGGGGTATTGAGTTATTGGAATTTTGTGAAAAACAGATTAAACAGACTGAATTAGAAATTAAAAAAATTGTAGATGGGAATGGTAAGATAAAATTAGAAAAATTTGAGTAATTTAAAATAAAATTCTATAATCTAATGTTTCTGAGAATATAATGATTTTGGATTTAAATCAGTAAGATATCGAAATTAGGAATTTAATCAGAGAGGGTAAAAATAAAAGAAGATATTTTTAATTACATAGATTTAAATTTGTTTGATTATTAGTATAAAAGGAGATAAAAATGGCTAAAAAAAGTGGAACGAAATCAGCAAAATCAAAGAAAAAAGATGAGGGCATGAATGTGAACATAAAAATAGATGATCTTGAAAAAGCAATAAAAGAAGGCAAGAAGGGGCATGGCGAAAAAAAGAGCAAGAATGTGTGCAGTCCTGGAGGGTGTGGATGTTTTGCTTATTTTTTAGGATTTATAGGTTCAGCTGTTTATTATATTAGTAATGCAACTGGATTCTGGGTTGGTGTTTTAGGATTTTTAAAAGCATTAGTGTGGCCTGCTTTTTTAGTTTATGAATTACTTAAATTAGTTGGGGCATAATCCTAAACAAACAGCTGTTTAAACAGCTGTTTGTTTTTTGTTTTCTTTGTTAGTTGTTTAAGTGTTTAAGAAAATTTAAAAACCCTTGAAATATAATGAATTATGGGAGAAATAGCTGAATTAATGCTTGGAGAGCACGGGAAAATTAATAATTTCTTGAAGAGATTTGAAGAAAGCCTTATTGAAAATAAAGATGTAATGAAAAATGTTTTTGTTGCTTTTCATAAGGAATTGGACAAGCATTTTTTTCTTGAAGAACAAGCTATTTTCGGTTTGCATTCTAAAATTACCGGAGAAGAAGTAGGAGATATATTTGATTTAATGAAAGAGCACGGAGAAATCAAAGAAATTGTAAATAATATATATGATGGAATTAAAAAAGGTGTTAAACCAGGTATTGATTTATTAAAAGGTTCTGTAAACTTATTGTTGGTGAATAAGCATTAAAAATTGAGTTTTTTGAGTTGGGCAATTTAGATTGAAAAAGATTAAATAGGAATGTGTATTAATTTAGGAGTCATGCAACACAGCATTAAAATCGAAAAGTTTATAAATTTCTGTTACAGAAGTAAAACAATTCCTGGAAGGTGAAAAAGAAAGGAATTTTCTTTTTTCTTCCTTTTGAAAATAAAAAGTAAAATAGAAGCCATGAAAATCTTAAATTATCTGAATATAAGTAACCCTTCTAATCTCGAATCTGATAGTGGATTTATTTTTCAAAAATTATTAATGCGGGAAATATTAAAATTAAAACCTAAATGGGAATTTTATTTCTTATGTTCAAAAGAAACCCCTGAAATTGATCATCCAAACATAATAAAAATTCCTATAAATAATAACAGAGATGCATATTCTTGTAGATTTTCTTTTAATTTTGACCATCTTAAGAGCCAGATTAAGGATTTAAATTCAGATCTTGCTTTAATCAATCAATCAGAATTAAGTAGTAGTTTTAAAATACTCTTTGATAACATCTTTGAGAAAGGAATACCTATAATAACCTACTTTCATTATTTAAATGTAAGTCCAAAAGAAAATAAAAATCCCGAATTTTACGATTTAAATTATAAGAAATGTGGAAAAATAGTTTTTCTAAGACAAATAGAATCAGCAATGATTAGTAAAGCAAATATTACCTGTAGTGCGTTTGCAAAGGATTTATTTTTGAGAAATTTTAAGAAATGCGTTAAAGGAGAAACTGGTTCTGTAAAGTCTACGGGTGATAGATAATCTTATCTTGTATATAATTAGAAA
>CAZQGH010000016.1:0-25311 GCA_964592915.1 Candidatus Woesearchaeota archaeon
TTTTTTGGGGTATTTAATAAATAAGTGGTGGTCCTTTTATAATAAACTTTCTACAAGACCTGAAATCTGTATATTAAAATAAAAAACCGGCTTAAAAATAAAATAAGTTTATTGAACATTTTAGAAAAAACAGGGCTTTTATTAAAACAAGAATTCCGAGATGGAGAAACAGTATATATTGTGAAACAAACTGGTTGGGGAGAAAGTATAGAAAGTTATTCAGTAGAGATAGCTAATTTTGAGGGTTTTGACAGACTAACCGGAAGGTGTAAAATATATGTTAGAAGAGGTCTTTTTGAACTTGATGAAAATTATGAACATGATGCAAAAAATAAATTAACTAAAAATCTCCTTTTCTTTTTTAACTCAATTCAAACCTTCTTCCCGAACTTTCTCAGCCACTCTTGAAATTTTGGCAAAACTTTTTTTCCTTCAGGGATTCCAACTTCTTCCCTAATCTCATCAGAAATCTGATGAAAAGCATTATTAGCTAAGAAATTAAATTTTGCCTCAGTTATTTCCGGTTTTTTAAGCTTCTCAGCATAGTTTACAAGTTCTTTTTTTACTTTAGCTCTTAGCAAAATATTATCATAAACAGCATCCCAGTCTCCAGCCCATCCCTTAACTTGTGATGCCACTTGTTTAATTACCTCAGATTCTCCATTAATCAGCTCGGGAGTGGCTTCAAGTTTATCTGTCTCAACATTATATTTCAACAAATCAACAAATCCCCTCTCTTCTAATGGATCCTTAGTCCAGTGTTTCCTTACTTCACTTAAAGAAATAACTCTTCTCCAGCTCTGCAATCCAGAAGGACTTTTAACAGGATTGGCAGCTAGTATTAGATCAGTAGCTTTAAATGACGTAACAGGAACCCCTAAATCATTGACAACTCTGTCAAAAACAGAATAAGGATTAGCACCATGAATTGTGCCCGCAACAACATTTGCTAAAGCCCCCACCCTCATAGCTTCATACAAAGCTTTAGCTTCCTCGCTTCTTACCTCCCCCAATATCAAACAACTATCTCCTAATCTCAATGAAGTTCTGATTCCTTCAGAAGCAGAAACTTCAGTTTTTGTCTGCAGCAAAGCAGAACGAACCTTCATCCTCAAAATATCATATCCAATCCTTCTCAAGCTATCGACGGGTAATTCTAATGTGTTATGAGCGACAATATTATTGCATATAAAATTCTCGCATCCAGGAACAGAAATATCATAAACATCTCCTTCATACTTTATTTTTTTTACTTTTTTTATTTTATCCCAAAAAAGATCTGATTTAACTATCTCTCTTAAAGGATCTATAGGATTTGTAATTCCTTTTGGAACTAATCTAAGTAAATTGTTTAGATTCTCTCTGCCCAAATTATTTTTCCTTGATATATAATCCCAATTATTAAATTTCTTGCCAAGTATTTCGTTTAATTCTTTTTTAACTTCAATAGATAAAGGGATAATATCTGAAGTGTCATGGTTGGAAACTCTGGAGCATAACTTCTCTAATTTGTTTTGCTTAGATTTAACTAAAAAACCTATATTTTTATTGAATCTTTTCAGATATTTGGTAACTCCTATCCTGCAATGAAACATCTTTCTTTTTTCAGGAGTAAGAGAATTTTTTTTAAAGCTTTCTCCATTTCTTGCTATAATGTTAAATCTTAACAAAAGAGTATTAATATCCTCAACTAATTCTTTAGAGCGCACTGAAAATAATATTTCCTTATCTGAAACACATCCATCACCGCTAAATATCCCTTTTAACAAATATCCTATTTGTTTATTAGAGAGATTATATGCCCATTGAGGTATATTCTTTGTATAGGCATTTCCAGTTAAATTAAGAATTTTTTCCATAACCTCTTTAAGCATTGCAGAATTTAACATTAATGAAAATTTATCTGAATGCATCTTTAAGTTTATTCCAAATCTATCAGCGATTTTTCTGACACATTCTCTATTCTTTTCCTCTTGTACAGATAAGATGACTGCATTCTTATCATAACATCCATCAGCTATCCACAGACCAATAAAATTCAAAAAATTCTCATCTAATTTCAATTTAGTTGGAACTTCCTTTGATGCACCATAAGATTTTAGATAACTCTCCTCCTCTTTTACTTTTTCTTTAATTTTTTTGAAAATTTTTGCAGGAAGAATCTTCTTTTTTGTCCAATTTTGAATAGTGGACTTGGCATATCCTAAAGAGTAAGCTAATTTAAAAAGATCTTTTCTGCTATTTTCGATATACTCTGTAATCCCCTTACCAAAAACAAATATTTTTTTATCAAAACTATCTAAATGTTGCAATAAGTTTATTTCTTTTAAAGAGTTATTAAAATTTAATTGAGAAGGTATTGCTAAAAAATCTCCCTCTTTTAAATTTTTCACTTTAACCGGCTTTAAAATATTTTTTTCGTCCAAAGTAAAAAGAGAATGATCTTCAGTAACTTTTACGTTCCTGCCAGAAGTTGTTTCTATCTCATAAATCTGTTTGGTATTTTTATGCTTAATAAATTTGCTTGGTTTAGTCAAAATTACCTTCCCGTTTTTATTCACAGAAAATACTTTAATCTCATCCGAATTTATTGATTTTTCTCTGCCATCAGAATCTTTAAACCCATATTTTTTAATCTGTTCATCAACGAGCTCTCCTATCTTAGTTTTCTTGAATTTTCCTTTCTCCTTAACAATAATATTGCAATCTCCTGTAACACTGTCTTCAGTAACAATAACCCTGTATTTTGGCAATATCTCCAACATTAAAGAACCTAGTAAAGAAGTTTTACCAGCTGAACGGGTCCCAGCAACTAACAAAGTTCTAGAACCGTCAATTAAAAAACTTAATAACCCCGCTCCTAAAGGATTAATCATTTTATTTTGGATGAATAAGGGTAAAGTCCATGGTTTTTCTCTGTGTCTTCTAAATGCATAAGCTAAACCATGAGGACTTAATGGCTCTTGTATAATAGCAACTCTTGCCCTAACCTTATCTAAGCTCAAATCAGTATCTAAAACAGGATTTGCTTCATCTAACGGCCTTCCAGATAACATCCTGAATTTAGCAGCCCAGGATTCAGCATCTTCTTGTGAAGGAATAATATTTGTAACGCACTCGTCATATTCAGCATGCCTTACAAAAATTGGATTTAATGACAAAGGGGCATTCAAAACAATGTCCTGTAACTTAGAATCTTGCAATAATATTTCAATAACTCCAAACCCGATAGTATATCTGACTAAAATACTAGCTAATTTCTCCAAATTTTTATACCCTAAATTAACTTTTTTATTTTTTGCTATTTCTTGCAGCAAATCCTTAGCAATATTCAGAAATATCTGCCTTGTTCTTTGAGGATCTGTAAATTCTTCAGCTTTTGGCCTGTGTTCAATCATAACATTTCTAGCTAAATTTAACAAATGATGATGCTCTTCACTTAGAGTATATTCAGGAGCAATAATATGGTAATAATACCTTGTATCATTTTCTTTTTTATAAATTGTTACAGAACTTTTCCCTTCATCTGTTTCAATATCATACTGATCAACTAAATCTGCATCTTCAGGCAAAACAGCAGCCAATCTTGTAAAAGTAAAATTTGGCAAAATACTGGGCTTAAATAATATTCTATAAATCTCCCTTGAACCCGGCTTATATGAATCAAAATATGCTGAACTTTGGGTGATTAAGCTTGTGCTAGACAGCTGAGATAAAATTTCTTCAATCAACCTAACATAAGTTTCCTGATAAGGTTTGTATTTTTTAGGTATTGAATCTAAAACACTTTTTTCTTCTTTTAATAACCTTTTAGTTTCAAAATAACTTAGTATTGGATCAACCCTTAACAAACTTAAAACATATGACAGATTATTGTACATGTCTGGCAGATATTTCTGGCAGGCAACAATTTTTCCTTTAGATAATATTTTTTCCTCTCTGACTAATCTGTTATATAATTCAGCTATCTCAATTAATAAACCAACAGTTGCAAAATCATAACTATAATTTCTCTGCTGAACTAAAACAACTCTTGAAACCTTAGGATTTTCAATTAATGCATCTATTACTTTAGCCATAACATCTTCAGAATCAGCAATACTTGGAACAAAACCTGCTCCTAAATAATTTATATATAAAATATCCTCTCCAGATTCTCTTTTTACTTCTGTATCATATAATTTTGCCTCTTTTTCAAATACCATGTCAATACATAATAAAAAAGAGTTAAATATCTTTCTATGTGAGAACATAAATAATTTAAACTCTATATTCCTTATTTTAAAAAAGAGAAATAAATATGGAAGAAGAATCAGATAATGAAGAATATTACTCTGAAATTAACTGGAAACTCAGAGATTTGGAAGACAAAGAAAATCTAGTCAGAGACCGAGTCTTGTTGATAGGAAAAAATCTTGTAGATATAAGAGAAAAAACCAAAGATGAAATTAATGATTTAAAGAGACAGGTAGAATCTTTAGACAAGGAAGTTAAAAAAGTTAAAGAAGTTATGGAAAATGTAATGGAATATCTTGGTGAATTTGCCAGAAAAGAAGAAGTAGAAATGATTGCAAGAAAAATGGACATGTTTTCGCCTTTAGAATTTGCAAGAATAGAAGATGTTAAGAAGATGCTTAAAAAAAGGAAAAGTTAAAAACCTACCTAACTATGAAATAAAATGGCTTTAATAGACTATATAATTCAAATGAGGCAGCAGGGTTACAAAGATAAACAAATAGCCCAGGCATTAAGAGAAAGGGGATATTCCCCAAAACAAATCACAGATGCTTTGTCTCAGTCAAAAATCAAATCTGCAGTAGCAGGAGAACAAGAAAAAACTCCGTATCCTCGGCAGGATTATTCTCAAGAAGATTATTCACAGCAAGAGTATTCCGATTCTGCTCAAGATTATGGAAATTATCAGCAGCCTCAGATTGATACTTCTCTAATAACTGAAATAGCTGAAGAAGTTGCAGAAGAAAAAATTAATGAACTAAGAGAAAAAGTCGCAGATGCGGAACAATCAAAAAAAGATTTCGAATTAAAATTAAATGATTTTGAAAAAAGATTAAGTCAAATAGAAAAAATGATTGACAAACTGCAAATAGCAGTATTGGGAAAGATAGCAAGTTATTCAAAGGATTTAGATGAAGTGACTAAAGAATTAAGAGCAACTCAGGAAACCTTCAAAAAAGTATTAAATCCTACTATTGATAAAGTGAGAAATTCAGGGAAAAACAAATCCAGAAAGAAAAAATCCAGGAAAAACAGCAAAAAGAAAAAATAATCTTATTCTCTTGTTATAGCCCATGCAGCTAATGCTGCAATAATAATTAGCAAAACAGCCCCAGCAAATTTAGGATAAGATAAAAACTCGTCCCATGTATTTATCAGGCTAATTCCAAAAACATTAGCTAAGATTACTAAAAATATAATTGCCAAAGCAATAATAAAAACCCATGCTAACCATGGCTTCATCATATCCTCCATACTTTTCTGAGTAAAACCAATCAATACTAAAATAAAAAATACAAAAATAATCAAAACAGCGAACCAAGGAGTTAATCTCAATACTACTTCTCTTGCTGAAGAAAAAGTTAAGAAAATTATTGCAATTACAAAGCTAATCAGTAGATGTATGAACTTATTTTCTCCGAGTAATTTTAGTTTAGCTAACAAAGCATACATAACAACAAAAACTAATAAAAATATAAAAGTCGGAATAAAAAATGCAAATCCTGATATATCTATTGCCATTTTAACTGTGTAATTTCTTTAAAGGAATTTCAATTTTACTTCCTGAAGATGAACTTTTACTGCTTGAAACAATCACCCATATCACAGCTGCAACTAATAAAACTCCAACAATAATATAAGGCCAGTATTCCTGCCACCACCAGGAATTTACCCATCCATAACTTGATAATGCAGATAAAATTGTGATTATAGCAATAATGCCTCCAATTGCAGCAAACCCTCCTAACCACCCTTTTTCTCTCCAGTCAACAAACAACCCAATTAAAATTAATGCAGTCAGCAATATTGCCAATGCAACTCCTAATCTGGGAAAAATTTCAGAAAAAAACATAGGAACAAATTCCAATTGTAATGAAAGTAATGCCACAGCAAGAGCAATAATTGTATTGACTCCTTTATTTTGCCCTAAAAAACCAGAAGAAGTTAGTATCCCGAAAACAATTGCAAAAATCAGTAAAAAAGGTATCATGTATGAAAAAACACCTACTTCTTGCCACCTCTGTAATATAAAGGGAATATCAGCTAACCATAACATATTCATAAAATTTTAACAAAACAGATATTTAAATACCTTTCGGAATTTTTAAACTTAATCGGATTTATTGCCTGCCAAAACAGCAACCATTGCCCCAATAATTATTGCGATAAATAAAATATTAATCAATATGCTCTGGCTCCACTCGCTTCCTGTAAAAAATCCGTAAACTGCATCCCAAACTCCTGCAGCAAAAAGAATTGCAATTGCCAAAGCAATGCCAATTATTATCCCAAAAGTTATTTTTAATCCTTTATTCATGACTAAGCCATCTTTACCAGAAGCAACAAACCCCCACAATAACATAAAAACCAGGATTATAACAGCCATTACAGCTAAAAAAGGCATTAAAAAGACAATTATGCTTCTTGGCAAGGGAAAAGCAATTAGTAATAATGCTATAACTAATGCAACTATCGCATCAATTTGCTTTTTTCCCTCTCCCAATATTTTGCTTCTTTGTAAAATAGCAAAAATTAAAGTGAATACTAAAAGAAAAGGTAAAATTGCATGGGTAAATAAACTTGAAGATAAGATAGTTTCAGCCATTTTATTCTCTGTCTGCTTCTTCGATTATCTCTTCAACTTCTTCTTGTTCTTCTTGAACTGGCAAAGCACTTTTATTTATTATAAAAATGTCTCCAATTGCTTTTACATACTGATGAGGAATTATAACTCCTCTTGCCCCGCCTAATAAACTCCCTAAATTTCCTGCAACTTTTATTCTCCATCCGTCGATTTTGTTTTCAACTAAATTCACTTCTTCTATTTCGCCAAATAAGTCTCCTGAATCTGTATAAACCTTTTTACCTACAGCCTCACTTACTTTTTTAATTCTCAACATCTTATGTCAAATAAAAATTCAAAGTTTAAATATGTTGCGGTATCAAATAACTTAGAAAGTTTTATAATCCCTCCAATCATTAGAAGTTTATGTTTAAAATAAAGGAATTAACTTCAATTTTAATAATAATAATTGTGTTTACTTTTGTTGTTTTATTCAGGCAATTGCTAACTCAGGGAATTGATTTAGCATTTTTTTTAACAGTCCTGATAATAACCTCAATAATCTTATTTTCTAATACCCTAAGCAAAAAAATAACAGCGTTTTTACTAGACTCAGAAATTGAACACAAAATATTGCAATGGCAAAGATATTGGATTTATGAAAAAAGTTATTTTAAAAATCCTTTACCAGCAGGAATGCTTTTTCCATTTTTATTTTCCTTGCTCTCGCAGGGATATTTCTTAGTTTTAACATTTTTGGAATTCGAAGTTTCTCCGTTATTGTCGCGAGTCAGAAAATCAGCAGGAGGATTTTACAGATATAGTGAACTTACAGAATACCATATAGGGTTAATTGCAGGAGTTGGAATAATAGTAAATTTGGTTTTAGCTGCAATCTCTTATTTTATTCCGTATCCTCCTTTCCAGTTATTTGGTAAACTAAGCATTTATTTTGCATTTTGGAATCTTCTGCCTTTAGGAAAATTAGACGGAACCAAAATATTTTTCGGAAGTAGAATTTTCTGGAGTATTCTGGCAATAATAACTGTAATTGCTTTAGGTTATGCATTATTTTTATTGTAACATATTTAAACACCAACTAATTTTTACTAGTATGGATATTATAAAAAAATTTCTTCAAGATATAAAACCGAGAAAATATCAAAAAGAAATTTATCAGACATGTAAACAAAAGAACTGTTTAGTGGTTTTACCAACAGGGATTGGCAAAACTCTTATAGCATTAATGTTATCAATCCAGAGATTAAACAAATACCCAGATTCTAAAATTGTTTTTCTTGCTCCTACTCGTCCACTAGCAGAACAGCACGAGAAATACTTTCAAAAACATTTGCCAGAACTATTTGCAACTATGGAGTTATTTACTGGTAAAACTCCTGCAAAAAAAAGACGAGAATTATGGCAAACTGCTGAAATAATTTTCTCAACACCCCAATGTATTGCCAATGACTTGAAAAAAAATCGCTACTCATTAAAAGACGTTTCATTATTAATAGAAGATGAATGCCACAGATGTATAAAAAATTACTCATACACTTTTGTAGCTAAAAAATACAAACAACAGGCTAAGAATCAGAGGATTTTAGGTTTAACAGCTTCCCCAGGACATGAAAAAAAGAAAATAAAAAACATTTGCGGACATTTAGATATTGAAGCAGTAGAATTACGGACTAGAGAAAGCGAAGATGTTAAAGAATATATTCAGGATTTAAAATTTGAAATAGTAAAAGTGGATTTTCCAGAAGAATTTGAAAAAATCAGGGAGTTATTAAAAGGAATTTATGATAAAAAAGTTAAGGAATTAAAAAACAGGAAGCTATTATTTGCTTCTCCAACTAAAAAAAATCTTCTTCAATGCCAGGGCAAGATAATGAAAGCTATTTCATCAGGAAATAAACATTTTAATTTGCTTGCAGGAGCATCTGCATGTGCTTTGGCAATAAAACTGCAGCATGCATTAGAATTATTAGAAACCCAGACATTAGAGTCAGCAAAATCTTATTTTATTGATTTATTTGAACAAGCTAAACAAGGCAAAAGCAAAGCTGTTCAACGATTAGTAAAAAAAACAGAGTTCAACAAAGCTTATACTAAATTGATGGAACTAATTTCAAGAAAAAAAGAACATCCCAAGTTAATAAAGCTAAAAGAAATAATTCAGGAAGAAATAAAACAAAGAGACAAATTCAAGTTCATTGTTTTTGCACAATTCAGAGATACTGTATCTAAAATTTGCAAAGAACTAAACTCTTTAGAAAAAGTAAATGCCAGAGTTTTTGTTGGACAAACAAAAAAAGGAGATACAGGATTAAGCCAAAAAGAGCAAAGGCAAATGATTCAAAATTTTTCATCAGGAGAAATAAATTTGTTATGTTCAACTTCAATTGGAGAAGAAGGTTTAGACATACCGGAGGTAAATGCTGTAATATTTTACGAGCCTGTTCCCTCAGCTATAAGACAAATCCAGAGAAGAGGAAGAACAGCAAGACTGCAAGAAGGAAAATTAATAATTTTAATTACAAAAGGGACAAGAGATGAGGGTTATTATTGGAGTGCATTTCACAAAGAAAAAAAAATGTATAGGGCAATTGACAACATAAAAAAAGATTTAGAAGATAATCCAAATACTTTAGATAAATCAGAACAAAAAACTTTAGATTAATATGGAAAAAGAATTAGATATATTCTCAAAAAATAAAAGCAAAAGAAAATCTAAAAAGAAAATAAGCATAATAGCAGACCATAGAGAGAAAAATTCTCTGGTTATATCGGAATTAGAATCTCTTGATATAAATGTTAAATTAAAACATCTCAAAGTTGCAGATTTTATAGTAAAAAATGTAGCAATAGAAAGAAAAACAATTAACGACTTTATCTCCTCAATGATAAATAAAAGATTAATAAGACAATTAAACGAGATTAAACAATATCCTAATTACCTGTTATTAATTGAAGGGCTTGATGAAAATGATTTATATGATAATAAAATAAATGTGCATCCAAATGCAATCAGAGGATTTTTATTATCAATATTACTGGAATTTCAGGTTCCAATTATTTTTACAAAAAATGCAGAAGATACAGCAAAATTTATTCAGATTCTTGCAAAAAAACAAAAAAAAGAAATCTCGCTAAGGCCAAGTAAAATTGCAAAATCGAAAAACCAGCAGCTTCAGTTTATTTTAGAAGGTTTTCCGGGAATAGGCCCGAAAACAGCAAAAAAATTATTAAGCCATTATAAAACAATTCAAAATATAATTAATGCTCCAATTAATGATATAAAAAATCTAATTGGGAAAAAAGCTGAAATTTTCAAAATAGTTAAGAAAAAATACTAACCCGGATTTAACAGGATTTCTTCTCTTGAAAAGGAATAACTGCAATAACCACAAGTAAAATGTTCTGTTTCTCTGTTATATTTAAAACTAGAGATTAATCTTTCGCCAGAATCAACAGAAACACAATTAGGATTGGGGCAGTCTATCAATCCCTCAAGATTTTCAGGTATTTCCACTTGTCTTTTTTCAACAACCTCTCCTTCAAAAATTCTTGATACAGTTGCATCAGGAGAATATAATGCAACTCTGTTTAATTCATCATCTGTCAAATAAATTCCCTGAACCTTAATTAATCCTTTAACTCCTATAGAAGGACTTACTAACTTATCTGCAACAATAACTGTTCCTCTTGCTCTTTTATATAACCCTAAATCTTCAGCAATAACCGGGGATTGTCTTGGTAAAACATGATCTATAACAACCCCCTCTTCTAATCTATTAATAATCCTTTTTCCTTCTTCACCCATTTTCCCCTCCAATAACTAATTCTAACAATGCTTTTCTGACATATAATCCATTTTCAGCTTGCTTAAAATAATGCTGATAAACAGAATCATCAATTTCAGAATCAATTTCACCGACAGTAGGCAAGGGATGCATAATTCTAAAGTTAGGTTTTAATCTGGCATTTCTCAGCATCTCCCTATTTAAATGATACTTCCTAGAAACTCTCCTATACTGCTCTTCTCCTTCAGGACCTTCAGGAAATCTTTCTCTCTGAACTCTTGTCATATACAACATATCTATTTCACTTAATGTTTTTTCTAAATCCTCTAACTCTCTAACATCAACCTCAGCTTTATTAATTGCCTCTCTAACAATCTTCTCAGGCATAGATAATTCTTCAGGAGAAACAAATACCATCTTAACATTTTCATAATCTAACAACTCTTCAGCCAAACTATGGACTGTCCTCCCGTATTTTAAATCTCCTGCTATTCCTATGGTAACTCCATCTATTTCCCCATTTATTTCTCTGATAGTATATAAATCTAAAAATGTCTGGGTGGGGTGCTGATTCCTGCCATCCCCTCCATTTAATACAGGTGAATCAATCTCCTTAGCAAAAACGTTAGCTGAACCGTCTTTTTTTTGCCTTACCACAACAACCGAATCATAAGGAATTTGTCTTGTGTAACCCTGAATCATTTTTGCCGTATGCTTCAATGTTTCTCCCTTTTTTCTTGAACTTCCTGATTCATCGATATTTATCACATTCCCCCCCATTACCATCATAGCAGTCTGAAAGCTGGTTCTGGTTCTTGTAGAAGGTTCGAAAAAACAAGAAAACATAATTTTTCCCCACATATTTTTTCTGTACATTCCAGGATTTCCTTCAATTTCCCCTGCTTTATCCAATATGTAATCTACCTCTTCTCTGGAAAAATCATTTATAGAGATTGCATCTCTTCCTTTAAGATTCATTCCCTCTCCCATAACTTGCAGCTCTTTCATTTAAATAATCTCTATGAGCTAAAACATCTTGTTTTAATTTTAAAAATTCCTCATCACTATACCTTAAAAGTAAAACTTTCATTTTTCCGCCTCTTCTTGTATCTTGCTCTAATCTTAAATTTTCTTTTCCATTACAAAACATCTCATGATGAAAAACATGGTGTAAATGCTTCACAACCTCGGGACTAATTCCCTCATCATTACCAACTCTTTTTCTCAACTCTCTGTCAAAATCATCTAAATACATTTCTCCATGATTTTCAATTAATAATTCAAAAGCTTCAGAAACATAGTGATTTGAAAAATCTTCAATATCTATCTTGCCTTGTAAAGAACTTTGTTCTTCGGTTATAACTCTCATTAAAATAAAATTAATCATTAACAATATATAAATAATATTGTATGGGAAAATATATTTTCAAAACAGAAAGTATTTAAATATGCTATACCTTTATATCAGGGTGAAATTTTTTCTAGCTTAATTTAATTTTCTTCAATGTTTCATATTTTGGTCCAGATTTTGTTAATTCAGATTTAATTAAACTGATTTCATCAACTAAAAATTCTTTTTTTTCTATTTCCAAATTTTCCAAAAAATTTTTAATTTCTTTTTTCTTGTCTCTTTTAATATTTTTTATTCTTGCCAAAGTCACATGACTTTTCCATTCTCTTTTTTCTCTAGGAAACATGTCTCCCAAAACTCTGTCAACTTCTTCTTTTAATTTTTTTAGCTCATCGGAAATTAACTCAACATAAACAACTTTTATATATTCCAAACTTGGAATCCCTCCAGCTTTCCCCAATTTAACTTTGAATTTTTCTTTTTTAACCGCATTTAAAGCATCTCTAACCATCTCAGCTTCTCTTTCATTAATCTCTCCTAAAAATCTTAAAGTTAAATGTAAATTATAAGGTTCAACAAATTTTCCTTTGAAGTGGCCAGTATCCCCGATTTTTTCTTGAACTCCAGATAAATATTTTTTTATTTGATTAGGCAGTTCAACAGCAATAAAAGCTCTCATAAAAAAACCTCCACTAATTTTGCAGCTAGCTTGACTGTTAGATAATCTTTCTCTTCATCTTTAACAGAATCAACTTCAACTATGTCCAACCCAATCAAATTTTTCATTTTTTCCAGCCTTTTAATTAAATAAATTATCTCTCTGCTATCTAACCCCCCCACCTCTTTATAATTTGTAGAAGGAGCAAATGCTGGGTCAACAACATCTATATCAACTGAAACATAAACCTTTTTTCCATGCCCTAATTCAGTTATTATGTCTCCTGCATCTTCAACATTATTTTTTATCTGTTCAACGCCAATTCTTCTTATCTTATGTTCCTCCAAAAACTCTTTTTCTTCTTTATAGGTTTTTCTTAATCCTACAAGTAAAATATTCTGAATTGGAAATCCCTTATCAATCAACCCTCTTAGCCATTCTTCATGAGTTGGTTCTTTTCCACTTTTACATAAATCTGCATGAGCATCAAAAATTATCAAAAAGGGCTCTTCATCATTCTCATTGCAATAATCTAAAAATGCTTTACCAATTGAATAACTAACTGAATGGTCCCCTCCTAAAAATATCGCTCTATCATGCTCTTCAAACAGTTCTTTACTGTTTTTACAGATAAGCTCATTTTGCTCTTCTAAATTATTATTGTCCACATGTATTTCTTCAAAATTAACTTGCTTCTCTTTGCATCTATTTTTTATTTCAGAAATAACTGCATTTCCTGCATTTCTTGTCCCTTTTGTCAAACCCATACTGTTAATTCCAGGCACTTTAACAATCATCATTTACAAAACCTCTAAATTTATTCCTCTGAATGCAATTCTTGGCAGATAAAATTCTTGGAAATTTTTAATTTCTTTGCCTATCGAAACAATATTATTTAACATATCAATAACTTTTCCAGATAACATAACATCTTTAACAGATTTTGTTTTTCCCCTTTCTAACAACAATGTTCCGTGACTTTTTACAGAAAAATCAGTTGTTATTTCATTAGCAGTATGCGCTCCAATTATATCTTTAATAATTAATGCTTCATCAACATTTAGTCCATTTCCAGATTCTATGATTATATTATTAAAGTCAATTCCATCTCCTGAAGAATTACCTGTAGATTTCTTGTTTAGATGTTTGGCAGTATTATAATCATACACAAAATTTTTCATTTCTCCTTTGTCGATTAAAAAAGTTTCCTGAGTTTCAACGCCCTCATCATCAAAAGTTGAACTTGCAATTCCTTTTTCAATGATTCCTGAATCTTTTAAGATTAGTTTTTCAGAAAACACCTGTTCATTTAGTTTATTTGATAAGATACTTCTTTCTTTCAAAACATTTAACCCATTAAAATTTGATAAAAATGCAGCTGACAACAACTGAGATAATGCTCTTTGCTCTAAGATTACTGTTTCTGGCTTTTTTTCAAGTTTAACAGGATTTTTTAATTTTCTTGTTTCTTCTAACAAATCCTGAGAAAATTGCTTGATTTTTTCTTCATTTAATAAATCTCTATTCATTAGTATATCATAATTTGAAATTATTTCTTTATCCTCAATAATATATTGCAGATTTAAACTAAACATGCTTTCTTTTTCTTCAGCATCAATTCCTTCAGAATTGATAACTCTGTTTTTAGAAGTATCATACTCAAACCATGCCTCAGGCATTTTTTCATTTTTTTGCAAATCCAATAAAATTGACTTTGATTTTTCTAATATCTCTTCTTTTGTTTTTTCTCCAAAATATAACTTATTAACTTTTTTTTCCGGATGTTTATTAGGAAGTTCATAAAAAAAATCTAATTCTTCTGATGCCTTAGCAATTTTAATTGCTTTTTTAACCAATTCAGGAGAAAAATTATTTGCAATTGTTTTCCCTGATTTCTTGCCAATCCATGCTGTAACAGAAACGCCGGTATTATTTACGCATGAAAAATCTTTTAGTTGGGATTTTTCATAACCTACTTTATTTGATTTGCCTTCAGCTAAATTAACCTGAATAAAATCTGCTTCTGTATTTTTTATTTTATTCAAAATATTCATATTATAACTGCCTCCTTGACAAAAATTGCAGGATTTTTCCCTCCTGCTAAAACTTTTTGTCCTCCTTTTCCACAAAATCCAGGTGAATCTTCTGAATATTTTTTCTCAACAGCTTTTATTTTTTGCAATAATTCCAGAGTATGTCCTCCAAAACCGACTCCCCTCACAGGTTTTTTAATTTCTCCATTTTCAACATAATAAGCTTCCTGCGCACCAAACTGAAATCCTCCTGTAGCAGGATCCACCATGCCTCCTCTAAAACCTTTTAATAAATAACCTTTTTTTATTTTTTCTAATAATTCTTCAAAACTATGCTCTCCTTTTTCCACATAAGTATTGCTCATTCTTACAATGGGTTTGTATAAAGAAGTTTCAGCTCTTCCATTTCCTGTTAATTCTATTTTTAGTTTGCTTGCTGTTTCCAAACTGTGTAAATAGGAATTTAATTTCCCTTTTTTAATTATGTAGGTTTTCCCTGCTTTTGTTCCTTCATCATCAAAATAAAAAGAGCCCCACTCCCCATAATCATTCTGAGTTCCGTCATCTAATATGCTGACATTATCCTCAGCTAATCTCTCTCCTATCAAACCTTTTAAACAGGAAGAATCTTGT
Source organism: Candidatus Woesearchaeota archaeon (assembly GCA_964592915.1). GTDB lineage: Archaea > Nanobdellota > Nanobdellia > Pacearchaeales > GW2011-AR1 > CAZQGH01. The sequence continues at coordinate 15,281 of CAZQGH010000016.1, forward strand.
AAAACTAAATCAGCTTCAGAAGCATGCCCTAAAGCTTCATGTGCAAACAAACCAGTTATTCCTCCAGATAGAACAACATCATTTTTTCCAGATTTAGCTTTATCAGCATTTAGAAATTCTTTTGTTTTTTTAACAGATTCATCTAGTTTTTCCTGAACCCCCTTTAATTTTTCAATGCCTCCTAATTTTGCAATTCTAAAAATTTGCTCTTCATTTTTCCCATTTTGCTCAGCAGTAATCCCTCCCGCAATAAAAACTCCTGTAATTTCCTGTTTTACCTCACTCTTGCTGCTCAAAAATAAAGTTTTCTCGACTGAATCCTGATATTTTAAATAAATGCTTTTTATCTCATTCTTAATTTCATGATTTTGTTCTAACAAAAACTTCTTTTTTTCTTCAATGGCTATTTTTTCAGGGTTTTTTTTAACTAAAATCTTTTTTTCATCTTTGATTCCTTTAATTTCTGGTAAAGAAACCTCTTCCTTGACATCCTTAAGCAGTTTAGCGATTTTCACAGCATTTTTTATAGAGTTTTTAATTCCTTCCTTACCAACATCTGCTGAAGCAGAAAATCCCCAGCCATTTCCAATTAAAACTCTAACTCCAATTCCCTCACTTTCAGATTCACCAATTTGTTTTAATTCCTTATTCCATAATAATAAATTAGCTGAATTAAGTTTAGTGTATCTGAAATCCCAGTATCTGACTTTTTCTTTTTCAATCTGTTTTTTTACAAAATCTGAATCTATCATACTAATGCATAACAAAATTTCTTATTAAATGTTTTTGCCTTACTTCAGGGTGAAACAAAACTCCATAAATCTCTTTTTGTTTATGTCTTATTGCCTGAGGAATCTTATTTTTATTGTTTTCAGAAAAATTAATAAAATTTTTTGGCAGTTTAACATAATTATTATGCAGATGGTAAACTTTAAATTCCCCATTTAAACCTAAAAAATTATCAAAATCTTCAAAATAAAATCCTATTTCTGTTTTTTTCTTTAACTTACCGCCAAAAACCAAACCGATAATCTGCATTCCCCCGCAAATTCCCAATATTTTCCCTTCATAATTTTTAATCCAACTAAACATATCAACACTTTCAATGAACCCATTATCTTGCAAAGATGTCCCGCAGATAATAATTTTATCATACATCCCTAACTCCTCGCTAACTAATTCAGAATAATGTTTAGTTTCAAATTTAATTTTCTCCTTATCTAAAATATCTTCAATAGGCTTGACAAATTCATAATAATGTAACTTCTCTTTACAAATATTTATTATTAATATCATATCAACTCCTTAATAAATAAAGATAATCCTAATCCAGATAAAATTATACCGATTATCTTATTTAAGGTTATTTCATTTAATTTATTAGCAATATCTGATGAAAACTTCGCACCCAATACGCCTCCAACTCCTCCAAATAATAACATATTAAATGTAAATGGTTCATAAATATAATGAGTTACTGCTCCGGTTAAAGCAATGAATATCATTATTAAAACTGAGGTTCCTATAGCTTTATGTGTAGGATAATTTAAAATAAAAACCAGTGTTAGAAAAATCATTAACCCTCCTCCAGCACCAAAAACCCCTGCAATTAAACCAACAACAAAACCTAAAATAATTAAAAAAACAAACTTTTTTGAATTACTTAAATTAAACGATTTGATTTCTCTACCTTTCCTTTTAAAAATTCCTATTCCAATTAAAAAAATTGCTAATCCTTCAAACAAAGCTAAATTATTAGAAGGAACAAAAACTGAAAAATAACTCCCTAAAATTACGGCAACTAAAGCTGAAATTAAAAATGGAGAAATATTTCTAAATTCCACATTTCTGTTTTTTTTATAAACCAGCATAGAGGTAAAAGAAGCAAAAAAATCTATTGCTAATGATAATCCAATAGCTAAATAGGGATTAAAATCCAAAAATAAAATTAACACAGGAGCAGCAAACATAACAGCGCTAGCTGAAAACAACCCAGTAATAATTCCCGCACCTATCCCAGCAATTAGCAACACTATTAAATCTATCATTCTACCTCAATCTCCATCCTCCAGCTATTATCATTTCCAATGATATCTTTTTGAGCAACTTCTAATTTTCTTGAAAATTCAGGACAATTCAATACAAACGTTTCAAATTCTCCTCCCTCCCCAGCAGGATTAATTCCATAACTTTCCTTTAATTTTTCAACTTCTCTAACAAACTTCTTGTCAATCTTTTTCCCTAGCCAATCCTTATCTAAGGGATAAGCAGCAACACCCACAATAATCACTTCAAATTTACTTTTTATTAAATCATTTAATAATTCAATTTGATTTTTCTGCCATATAGGATTAAAAACTTCCAACCCTAAATTATTGCAAATTTCCTGTATTCTTGAGGATTGATAAACTGATTCTACAGCACCAGTTACAATTCCCTCAATATTAAATTTTTCCTTGGCATCCTTAATCGCAATTTCCAAATCCTCTAGCTCTTCTTCTTCAATTCCTTTAGTTTCCTTTACAATTAAGGGTATATTCATAACTCCAGCTTGTTTTCCAACTTGTTCTATTGAAGGAGTATGAAACATATAGCTATCTTTATTCTCACTCCTGATACTAATCAGGCATTTAATATTATATCCTAGTTGTTTAGCTAAATATAAAGCATATGCAGAATCTTTCCCGCCAGTAAACAAAACTCCTAATTTCATTTTAATTTTTCCCATAATTCTATTATCTCATCATCAATGCTTACTAATAAAATTTTATCAAAATACTTTTCATATTTTTTTGAAATATCATAAATTATTTTTGTGCCTTTTTTCTTATCAAAACCAAATGCTCCGCAAGAAACAGCTGGCAATGCAATGCTTTTCAATCCCAGTTTTTTTGCTAATTTAAAAGTATTTTCAACAGCATTTGTTAATTCTTTTTCTTTAGTTCCCTTAGGCCCGACAGCATGAATTACTTTTTTAATGCCTTTTTCCTGCAATTTTCCAGAATTTGTTGCTACTGCTTCTCCTGTTTCTACCCTTCCTTTTTCATTTCTTATCTTATTGCACTCTTTAGCCATCTCTTCTCCAGCTTCAAAAGCTATCACTCCAGCCACGCCTCCTCCATGAAACAAATATTCATTTGCAGCATTCACTATGCACTCAACCTTCTGTTTTGTAATATCCCCTTTGATTATTTTTATCATTTTAATTATTCACCTTGAAACAAATTTATTATCAATATAAAATCTCAGATTTTTATTTAAATCTTCTCTAACCCCAATTCTTTTACTTGTTTTAACGTCTTCTCCAACTTTCTCTCTCCCTTCAATCCATAATTCTTTTCCAATTTTTTGCTTATGCATTTTTTTATCAATTTTCAATGCTCTTGTTAATAAACCTGGACCATCTGTTTTGGCACTAAAATTTAATGGCTTTATAGCTCTTATTAAAACTGCTTCTGCTTCGCCTTTTCTTCCTGTAACAAAATTCAACAGCCAATTATTATGAACTCCATAAACTAAAATTGTTCCTCCCTGCATTAACATTGTTTTTCTCAAATCACCTTTTTGCCTTGCTCTGGAAGCAGGATCCTTTTCATCATAATATGCCTCAGTTTCAATTATTTTGCATTTTAGTTTTTTCCCATTTATCTCCCTAACTAATTTCACACCTAGTAATTCTTTAGCAACTACCTCAGCTTTTCTTGAAAAAAAATCATTATCCATAATCTTTTAAATTTTCCTTTTCTTTTAAAATTATGCAAATTAATTTTTATGAAGAATTTCCCTCTGAAAAAACTTTAGAAAAAGTTAAGCTAATTAATTGGAAAGCTAAGCTTTATTTAGCTGCAAGGGGTATTAAGCAGTATAAAAAATATAAACAAATAACTAAAAAATACAATAAAAACATAACAACTGCATACTGGCCAATTTTACCTCAATCCTACTGGATTTCCCCTTTTTCTAATACAGAAGAATTAAAAAATCTGTTTAATAAATTAAAGAATTTTAATGATAATTTGTTGATTGATTTAGAATTGCCAATTAAAAAATCATTAATAATAAAAAATTTTCTCAGATATTTTAAAAACAAAGGATTAATTAAAAAATTTCTTGAAAATAACAAAAACAAGATAACTACTGCGCAATTCCCTTCTTCAATAATTAGTTTTATAATGAAAAATTTAGGATTAGATTATGATGTTAAAACAGAAAAAAGTTTGATGTATTATTCTTCAATGATGCCCCCTTATTCCAGCCAAAATATAAAAAATCACCTTAAAAAATTAAAAAATAAATCTGATTACTCTATCTCATTAGGGGTTTTAACAACAGGCATAACCGGAGATGAAAACATCATTTCTCCTCAACAATTGGAAAAAGATTTAAAATTTGTTAAAGATACTGGATTCAAAAAAGTAATAATCTTCAGATTAGAAGGATTAAATAATAACTATTTAGAAAAAATAAAGAAGTTCTTATAATATATTTTGCATAACAAAAATACTTTTATACCTGGCTAGATATCTAAGAAGATGAGCCAAAAAGAGGGACTAGAGAACAATTTACAATATGACACACTAGTCTTTGGAATTGACGAATCTAATCACGGAAAATTCTCCGAATTTTTTGTTGCAGTTTCCACTCCTTTCTTAAGTGACAGAGCAGTTAATCCTAATTATGAACGAATATTTGAGTTTAGGGATATATCAAGAAAATTTACTCCTCATATCTCCTCAGTAACAGGAGATGAAATTGCTCGGGACTGGAAGTATTTAATAGTTAAAGAGGAAGATTATGAAAAATTAGGTTATAGGAGAACTAAGTGTGTTGCTGCAGCTTCACTCATCCCTGAATTTGATATTCCAGATAGAAAAGCTGATGTTCATGTTGATGGAGAGTTGCAAGAAAGAGAGGAAATGCTAATTAGAAGACTACTTGAGATATCTCTATTCAAAAATCAGCCCTATAGTTCAAGTGTTAGCGTTTCTCAGTTACCTAAAATCCTATACAAACCACAAGAGAATATCAATCAACAAATTATGCAGTTTTATTAGCTGACAGTCTTTCTCATTATTTATACACTTCATACAGAGATTCTAGATTAGATAATCAAAGTGCTATGGAAGAAATGGCTCAAAGATTTGGCTCAAAAAAAAGTAGCTTGAATATTCCTTCATTTAAACTTCATCCTCCTAAACCTGAATATGAGTCTTTTTTTGATTTTTCCCAACTATAATCTTTATAAATCTCACTATATTTCTATATAAAATGCCTATTAATGCCTCTCCACACTTTAATAAAGCGCAAGGGGAATATTTAGCAGCGCAGACAACAGAACAAAAGATTAAAGCACTAAAAAAAATGATAGCTTTAGCTCCAAGCCATAAAGGAGCTGAAAATTTAAGAGCTCAGTTAAAAAGAAGATTAGCAAAATTAAAATATGTGAAAGAAAAAGAGGAAAAAAAGAAATCAGGAAAGCCAGGAATAAAAAAAGAAGGAATACAGGTAGTACTAATTGGTTTGCCCAATTCAGGAAAATCATCTTTATTAGACAAATTAACAAATGCTTCTCCAGAAATAGCGCCTTATGAATTTACAACTAAAGAAGAAGTGATTGGAACACTGAATTATGAAGGCGCTTCATTCCAGATTATTGATTTGCCTTCAATAACTTATGAAACCTTTAACCAGGGATTGACAAATTCAGCAGACATTCTTTTATTGGTTATAACAGATTTAGAACAATTAAATGAAATTACCCCTTTTCTTGAAAAAGCAGAAGGTAGAAAGATTATGGTATATAACAAATCTGACTTGTTATCTAATGAAGAAAAAAGAAAATTAGAAGCTAAAATGAAAAGTAAAAAATACAATTTTGTAATTATCTCATCAAAAAAAGAAGAAGGATTAGATAAACTAAAATCAAAACTGTTTGAAAACTCGGGGATCATAAGAATCTATACCAAGGAACCTCATAAAGAACCTTCTAATCAGCCAATAATAATGGACCCTCCCGTAACAGTAGAAGAGGTTGCTGAAAAAATCAAATCAGGATTGGCAAAAAAAGTAAAGCTTGCAAGAGTCACCGGACCTTCTTCAAAGTTTCCAAACCAACAGGTTGGTTTAAAGCACGAATTAAAAGACAGGGATATTGTTGAGTTTCATACAAAATAATTAGCAAATCATTCATATGCTTTTGCAGCTAATTTCTCCAGTTTCTTTTTATTTTTTCTAAACAATTTAAGCATCAAATTAATTTCATCAGCAACTGCATTTTTCAAATCAAGAGGATGAATCTTTTTGTCAATAAAATCCTTTTCAACTTCCTTGTAATCTTCATATTCTGCTTTTCCTCCATATTTTTCAGGCCTGTTGATGACAAATTTCTTTTTATTATCTTTCTTAATTGTGAATATAATATACTTCAAGAAAGCCATAACTCCGTTATCTGGATTTCCTTCTATCATGTCTGCCTTTTTTAGTTTATTTTTAACTGTCTTTTCATCATCTAATAAATCTACTTTTGATTTTTCATCGCTTGCAGACATTTTCTTTCCAATTAATCCGGGGATAATTGGATTCATTACCTCAACTCTATTATTATAACCTATTTTTGGTAAATTTTCTCTGGCTAAAACCATAATTTTTCTCTGATCTGTTCCTCCTAACTGCACATCTACCTTCAGATATTCTTCATCAACTGCCTGCATAATGGGATATATTAATCCTGACAATTTAGGATTATCTCCCTGCTTAACTACCTCAGATGCAGCTTTATCTGCATCTCTAACTGAAGCAAATGAAGACATTCTCAAAACATCAAAACTATACTCTGGAGCTAACTGAAAATCACTTCCTTTTACAATCTCTAAATTTTTTACATCTACTCCTATTGATTCAATCATCATAGGAATAACCTCTTTATAATAATCATATCTTTTTTCTAGAATTGGCCAAGGAACATTATCTAAAGCAGCATGTAAATCTGCTAGCAAAATTTTAACTTTAAATCCTGCTTTTAAAAAATCGGCAATTTTTAACATAGGTAAAAAATAACCCACATGGGGCTTTCCAGTAGGAGCAGTCCCCCAATATACCACAGGAGCATTCTTTTTTTTAAGCAATTTCTCGAGCTCTTCCTCAGTAATAATTTCCTCAGTATTTCTCTTGATTAATTCTAATTTTTTTTCAATATCCATATCTCAAATAGAAAAACTTAAATTATAAACTTTTCCCTAAGAACTATGGACAACCAGTTATTACTAAAAATTTCACTAATACTTTCATTAATTGGAATTTTTACATTATTAATTATTTCAAACCTGCAGCCTCCTGTGTCAACAATCTATGAGTTGAATAAAACAAAAGAAAGAAAACAAATTAAGTTAGAAGGAGAAATTGCCTGGATAAGGGAAATAAATGAAAATTTCTATTTGGCAACTTTAAAAGATGAAACAGGAGAAATAGATTTAACTCTAAACAAAGAAATTCCAATAAACAAGCAAGTGGAAGTTATTGGAGAACTAACTATTTATAATGGAAAAATTCAGATTCAAACAAAAAAAATAAAATTGAAAAAAAATTAAACCCCCTAAAAATATTGACAACAACAAAGCTCCCAACCAATTTTTCGGCTTTCTGCTTTCCATTTCTTTCAAAGCTTCAGGCTTGCTCTTCATTACTGCATTAGTTCCTTTAGGTTTTACTTCAACTTTCTTGGTGTTCTTTATAGTTTTTTTGGGCATTGTTGCCTCCTTTTCATATGAATAAAAATGTGATTACCAACACAATTAAAATTCCTATCAAGATAGCAATTATAACCAACGAAAGAATTTTCTTTAAAAATAAGAATAAAATCAATGCAGCAGCAAAAACAATAATCCCTATTAACAAATAAGATTTAATTCCTGATTTTTGATTCTCTAAAATTTCTCCAGTTTTCTCCTTAGCAGTGTCAGTTATTTCCTGTCCAATTTTATCTCCAATCTCATCAATAACAGATTTATTCTTCTGAGAATCCTCTATCTCTTCTATTATTATCTCTCCTGTCTCATTCTTCATGCTTGTATTCACGCAATCTTCAGGACAATTGCACTTGTTTTCATGTTGTTCGCATATCTTATTGCCACAATCAGAACAGATGCCCCAGGCTCCCGCAATAACAACACAAGAATTATTTCTTAAGGATTCTGGAGTGGGAATTGAAACCAAACCTTCACAACATTCATGTCCTGGCAACAAATCATTCCCTTGTTCTGCACAATCTAATTCAATTACAAATTCTTCTCCGCATGACTGGTTATAAAAACTCCATAATTCGCAACTTTGGTTTATTGATAAAACACAGTATTCTTCTTTAACTTCATAACCCATCTCTTCGCAATAAACCTCGGCAGGATTATGAAGGGCATTTGCATGATTTATGAATACTATTATTAAACACAAAAATACAAACAAACCTCTTTTCATAAACTAAATTAGAAAGAAATATATATAAAACTATCTAAAGAAAAAAATGTTGACTCTAATAATCTACCTCATTTTGGCACTAATATCCGGATTAATAGCCGGAACCATAACAGGCTTGACTCCGGGAATCCATGTTAATTTGATAGCTATTTTAATTGCTTCAACATTTCTGCTTAATTTAGCTTCTCCTCTTGTTATAGCAGTATTTATTATTTCAATGGCAATCACCCATACTTTTCTTGATTTTATTCCTTCAGTATTCTTAGGTGCTCCTGACGAAGATACTGCTTTATCAATTCTACCAGCACATAGATTATTATTAAAAGGTAAAGGACAACAAGCTGTTTTATTAACACTAATTGGCAGTGCTTTAGGAGTCTTAATTATTTTAATACTTGTTCCTTTATCTCTCTACTTCCTCCCAAAATTATATCCTTATTTAAGAACAGTCACTCCTTATATTCTAATCCTTGTTTCAATATTGATGATTTTAAAAGATGATAAAAAAACTCTTGCTTTAATCATCTTTTTCTTAGCAGGATTTTTAGGCATAGCTGTGTTGAATCTTAACCTTAACCAGCCACTTTTACCCTTGCTAACTGGTTTATTTGGTTCTTCAGCTTTAATAACCAGTTTATTAAAAAAGGAAAAAATTCCCAAACAAGAAAAAATTAAAATTAAAATTAAAAAAACAAAAAAGAAATTTAATAATCTTAAATTAAAAACAAATCAACTAATAAAAAAATTGGGAATTGACAAAAAATCAATTTTAAAATCCTCAATAGGGAGTATAATCTCCTCTCCATTTTGCTGCTTCTTGCCAGGGTTAGGTGCAAGCCAGGCAGCAATTATAGGAAATGAATTTCTCGGGGAATTAAATGAAAAAGAATTCTTAATTCTATTAGGAGGTATAAACACTATTGTAGCTGGATTGTCTTTCATAGCACTCTATTCAATTTCAATAACCCGGACAGGTACTTCTGTAATTATAAGAGATTTGCTTCGGTTTTCAGCACAGGACATAATATTCATAATATTAACGATAATAATTTCAGGACTTGTTTCAATTTTCATAACAATTTATTTCTCAAAATTATTTGCAAAAAATATAAACAAGTTTAATTATAAGAAAATCTCAGTCACCATATTGATTGTTCTGGCATTGCTCTCTGTTATTTTTTCCGGATTGTTAGGTTTGATTGTTTTTATTACTGCAACATTTATAGGCTTAACTGCAATTTTGTTTAAAGTGAAAAGAACTCATCTGATGGGTTCATTGATAATGTATTTAATTTTAATCAATTTAATCTTTTAGCATTTTCAATAAAAATCAGGTTTTGTGAAGTCTATAAGGGATAAATGAAATATTAAATCTTCAAATTTGCGTGCATCAGTCTCGTTAATACCAAAATCCCAAAAATACCTTTATTATTAGTAGAAATTCAGGTAGTGAGAAAAAGTCAGTAAATATGCTCTCTAACTCCCCCTCTTTTAATTATACAGAGCACCAAAATCAACACATTTATATATTCTTTATTTCTAATATAAAAATAATAAAAAGA
>CAZQGH010000017.1:0-6922 GCA_964592915.1 Candidatus Woesearchaeota archaeon
AGGGAATCACAATCTAGTTAAAAGCTATCACCTTTTAATTATACAGAACCTGTTTTTATTTTCATTTGTTTTAAGTAATTAATTTTAGATTCTTATTTCTCGGAAAATTTATAAAGTTGCTTTTTCTAAACTATTCATGAAAAGAGGAATATTGCTAGTTAGTTTTATAGTAGTTTTCATAATTATATCTGCATTCATTGTTTCAGCTCAGCCAAGTTTTGAGCAGGTTTTTGAAGATTTTAAAGATTTTTTTGAACCTCTCATAAGATTATTATTAGATGTTGAGGGATATGATGCTGATTTGCTTTTTCAGAGATTTTTATTTGCTTTGATTATTGTAGCTATAGGTTATGCTGTTTTAGAAAGAGTCCCTTTGTTTTCTGAAAATTCATTTGCTTTATGGACTGTAACAATTTCTGTAGCTGTATTGTCTGTTAGGTTTATTGCAACTACTAATTTAGTTGAAGGCTTGTTATTGCCTCACGGGGCTATGGCTATTTCACTTCTTGCTATCTTACCCTTTATTTTCTATTTTTATTTTGTTGAAGAGGGATTAGATTCAAGATTTTTAAGAAGATTTGCATGGTCTGTATATATTGCTGTTTTTTTAGGATTATGGTATGTTAGAAGAACAAGTGTTGTCGAAGCTGCATGGCTTTTTTTAGCTTCAGCTGTTGTAGCTGGATTATGTTTTACTCTTGATGGCAGCATTCAAAAAACACTGAGAAAATTTAAAGCTGAAAGAGCTTTAGCTCCAAGAAAGCATTTAAGATATAATCAGTTATTAAAAGAAAGAGAAGAGTATGTTGAAGCTGTGATTCAGGCACAAAAAAGAGGGGACAATGATCAGGCAAAATCTTTGAAAAGAGCAATTAGCAATATTGACAGAGCTTTGGCTAGTTTAGGTTTTTAAAATGAAAAAGAGATTATTACTTTTGTTAGGATTGATTGTTATAATCAGTTTGTTAGCTTTAGCATCAGCTCAGTCACCAGCTCAGAGAGTTATGGATGCTGCTGAAGATGTTTTTAGTGTGCTGGTTGGAGGAGGAGATTATGTTTTGGAAAAAGTGGTTTTCTTTTTAATTATTATGTCTTTAGTTTATGTTTCTTTAAAAAGAATTCCTAATTTATCTGACAACAATTCGATATTATGGATTGTTACAATCTCTGTTGCGTTATTATCTGCGAGATTTTTAACTGAAGTGACTTTTATTAGGACTATATTATTGTCTTATACAGTTTTAGGAGTCAGTTTAACTGCTGGTATTCCGTTAGTTATTTATTTTTTCTTTGTTCAGTCTTTTGAATCTTCTACTTTAAGAAAAATAATGTGGACTTTGTTTATTATTGTGTTTATCGGAATATGGTTTGCGAGATATGATGAAGTTGGCGAATTATCATGGATTTATTTTTTTACCGGTGTAGCTGCATTAATATTTTTACTTGCTGATGGAACTATTAGAAGGATGTTAATAAAGCAGAAAATGAAGCAGTTGGATATTGCAAACAGAGGGGATTATGAAAGAGAAATTTTGAGAAATATTGACCAGGCTAGAAGGGATCATAATCGCAATATCATTAGTGACTGGCAGTTTAGAAAAATTATGTCTAGATTGAGAAGGCAGTTAAATTCTTTAAAAAAACTTTAGTCAATGCCTTCTGTAACCAACAATTTTTTCCCCGTGATAAATAGGAACTTCTTTTTCTTTTTTTGGATTCCCTTCTTTTACTAAGAATATTATTCCAATTACAATTAAAACTACTCCTGCAATTATAATATAGATAGATTGTAAATCTGACAAAAAAGGTATGGAGAAATTCAGGAATCCTATTCCTGTTGCTAATATTAACAATCCTAATATTGATAAGATGTAACCTATTATTTTAGCCATTTATGGTTTCCTCTTTTGTTAATTAATTTAATAATACTAGGTATTTAAATTTTTTGAGTTGTTTTGTTTTGAAAATAACTGATGGATTTTAAAAAATAATCATTTTGTCAAATAATCGGAATCTTTGTTTAAATCTAAATATAACTCTCCGGGTGTTGAACAAATTCATAATAAATTTTAATTTATAAAGCTTTCATAAAAAATAGAAAGCTTTATAAATATTAAATCTATATTATAGAAAGCTGAAATCTGGGAATAATTAGATAAAATGAAGCAAATAGAGAAAGTTTACAAAGAGATATTATATCAGGCAATCGAAAATAAAAAATATAAATTAACTCAGCTGGAAATTTCTAAAAAATTAGGTTTATCTTTGAGCATTGTTAATTTAGCTTTAAAAAAATTAAGGAAAATCAATTCTGTCAGAATAGGGAAAATGAATTTTACAATTATTGATGTAAGGAAGATATTATATTTATGGGCAAGTGTGAGAAATTTAGAAAAAGATATAATTTATAAGACACGGATTGAAATGCCTGTTAAGGAAATAGAGAAAAATATGCCTAATATAACTTTTGGAGCTTATTCAGCTTATAAATTTAAGTTTAAAGATGTGCCTGCAGATTATTCTGAAGTTTATGTTTATGCTGATGATGAACAAGTTAATGAGATTAAAAAAAGATTTCCAGAAAAAAAAGGAAATGAAAATTTATTTGTTTTAAAAATCGGAAAAAATTATGGGAAAACAGATACAATAGCAGGAATTTTTGTAGATTTGTGGAATTTGAAAGAGTGGTATGCGAATGAATTTTTAAAAGCTTTAGAAAATAAAATAAATGACTTAATTTTGGAAAAAAATGGCTGAATTTTGGAATTCTCTTTTAACTGAAAGAAGCTGGGAGATTTTACAGGATTTGCAAAAAAAGTATAATTTTATTCTTATTGGCGGATGGGCAGTTTATTTATTTACAAGACAGAAAAAATCAAAGGATATAGACATTGTTATTAGTTTAGAAGAATTGCAAAAATTTAATTCTAAAAATCTAAGTAAAAATGAAAGATTAAAAAAATACGAAATTAAAAATGAGATAGATGTTGATATTTATGTTGAGCATTATTCAAAACTGGTAATTCCTGTTGAAGATATGAAAAAATATTCAATTAAAACTCAGGGCTTTAAAGTTGTGTGTCCGGAATTATTATTAATATTGAAACAAGAATTTTATGAAAATAGGAAAAATTCAATAAAAGGACAGAAAGATGAAATAGATATTGTTTCTTTGATTTTTTTCTCTGAAATGAATTTTAAAAAGTATAGAACAATCTTACAGAAATATCATAAACAAGAATATATTTCTAATCTAATAAGTGTTTTGAAAACTTTTAAAGATTACAACACTCTTAATTTAACTCCAAGACAATTAAAAATTAATAAAAGCAGATTTCTAAATGAACTTAAGAGATTGTAAATTATTTTTTTAGAACATAGTTAATCCTTTAAGGCAGATTAGGTATTAAGGACATATAAGAATTTAGCAGAGATTAGGATTATAGAAATGATTTTCAGATAATTATAAAGCATCTTTATAGTAGATTAGAAAAGCTTATTTTTAGAGGTAATAGGAACTGAGGTTATATACTAAATTATTCTATCAAGTTATCAAATATTATTAATTTGTATAAATCAGCTATTATTTCTTTTTTATTTATTCTCAGTATTTCTGTATCTTAAATATATAAATAATATTGTTAATAACATTAATATTTCTCCAATTATGAACAAAATCCAGTTGTATAAAGTTGGGCTATAATTTTCTGAAATTTTTTGGAATTCGGGGTTTGTTGGCAATTCCAATAGTTTTGGAAAAAGTTGGTTTGTGAAAATTATTTTTCCGTAATCATATAAATAAGTGTATAGAATAATTAATCCTCCTGAAATTAATAAAAGCCATTCTTTTTTTTAATTTGAAATCAGGCTTGTTTTTGTAATTCATTACTATGAAAAACAATAAAATCATAGTTAAGGAGTTAATAACTGGCGCAATAACCGGGTCTAACCAAGGAAATAGAATTAGGAATAATAAGTCCCAGGTTAAAAATGACTGGGGTCAGTTTAACAAAACTTTCAACCAGATATAATAAAAAATATCCCAGACTGCAAATGCAAACCAGAAGTATGCAAATCTTTCATAGAATTTTTTTCCTGCTAATAGGGCTATACATAATAACATCACTAATGTAAAAAATTCTCTTATAACCCCGTATTATAAACAAATGGCTCGATTATTACAAGAGGGAATTTAAAACCACCAGGATATTATATTCTTCTTGAATAAACAACTATCAGAGTTTCAAGAAAAGCCATGGCTATTCCAAAAATAGTTACGATTGAAATAGTTTCATAATCCCCTTTTTCTATGTTAAAAGGGATAAAAAAGGTTTAATAAATTTATTGATAGATTTTTGGTTTATTCAGAGTATTCAAAAACCCTTCTTATCTCAACTGGAATCTTAAATTTATGAAATATTTTTAAAAATAAATTTAGATTTTCCAGATTAATCAGAATCACGTTACTTCCTAGTTTTTCCCCATTATATTTTTCTAAAAGTCCCTTATAATAATTTTTATAATATTTATATCCAAATATTTTTTTATTTAACATTACTCTTTTTGAATTATTTTTTATTGTTCCCCAGGTCAGTACAGCTTTATTTTTGCCTTTATCTAATTTAGGAGAATATTTTTGATAAAGAATAATTGCATCTCCCAACATTGCGTCTTTTAGTTTCCATTCGTCAAGTTTCCCTACAACAACATTTATTTCATTATTGATATTAAGAAGCTTCCAGTATTTTTCGAATTTTACGGAATTAAAAAAATCATCTACCTTCTTGCTAATCTCTTTTTCTACTTTTTTCTCATTATTTTCAACATCTACAAATATATCAACGTCGCTTTCTTTAGTTGCCTGTTTTCTGGCCACACTTCCAAATAATACTATTGATTTTATATTTTCAGTTTCTTTGAGATTTTGCATTAAGAACGATGCAAAATCCATAGCATAGCTCATTAATTCCATTTTAATCCTGCCTTTTCAAACAGTTCTTTAATTTGATAAAATGAATCCAACGCAGATTGTATTGTTTCTTCTGAACGTGGTTTGCCATAACAAAGGAGATTTCTTTTTGTTTCTATAGAATTTAGCAAATTGATTATTTTTTCTTTATTAGGAAATTTAAAGTTTAATTTTTCTTCAGCTTTTCTTTTAGAACTGAACCAGCTATGTTTGATAACTATTCCTGGATTTATTAAATTATTTTCATGCAAATATACTTCTAACATTTCGGTTGCAGCAACTGATGTGTTAAATCCTATGTTTCTTTGTCTTTTCTGAATGCCTTTTTGTATACTTTCTTTTATAACTTCAAGACTTTCATTAATATTTCTGAGATGATCTTCTATTTTCATTAATAATAAAGTGAACAGGATTATTTAAATTTTTGGTTTCAATTGTAACTATAAAAAGGTTTCAATTGAACTTAGTTTCATTTGTAACTAAATTATAGTTTCATTTGTAACTATAGGAATTTTTTATATGATAGATTTTTAAATTTAATTTTCTTTGTTTAGGTATGGTAAAAGAAAAAATTGAACTGCCAAATTCATATGATGTAGTTGGTTCAATTGCAATATTGAAATTTGATGATGAAAAATTAAAAGAAAAGAAAAAAATAGCTGAAAAGCTGATTAAAGAAAGAAATAATATTGAAACGGTTTTTGAGAAAAAAGACAAGATTAAGGGGAGATTGAGAACTTTAGATTTGAGGCATTTAGCTGGCAAGAAAACAACCAAAACATTGCA
Source organism: Candidatus Woesearchaeota archaeon (assembly GCA_964592915.1). GTDB lineage: Archaea > Nanobdellota > Nanobdellia > Pacearchaeales > GW2011-AR1 > CAZQGH01. The sequence continues at coordinate 5,756 of CAZQGH010000017.1, forward strand.
TATAGAATCTGGTTGTAAGATGAGAGTGGATATTGATAAGTGTTATTTTTCTCCAAGAATGAGTAACGATAGAATTGAGATAGCTGAAAAAATAAAGAAAAAAGATTCTGTTTTGGTTATGTTTTCTGGTTTATCTCCTTATCCATTAGTTATTGAAAAACTGGCAAAACCAAAAGAGATTGTTGCTGTGGAAATAGGGCGGGAATGTTCTAAATTAGCTGAAGAAAATGTTAAAATGAATAAGATGGAGAAAAAAATTGAAGTAATTCAGGGAGATGTTAAGAGAATAATTCCAAGATTAGCTGAAAAGAAAAGAAAATTTGACAAGATAGTTATGGCTCGCCCTAATTTAAAAAACACTTTTTTAAAACAGGCATTTATGGTTTGCAAAAAAAATACAATTATATTTTTTCATGGTTTTGGGAAGGATGTTGAGAAAATATTAAATAAAATTGAAAAAGATGCAAAAAAATATAATAAAAAAATTAAAATTTTAGATATTCAGAAAATCGGGAACATAGCTCCTTATACCTTTCGTTGGCGAGTGGAGTTACGAATCAAGTAATTTAGTTTATCATAGTTAGTTGTTATTTGAGTAACTTCAGGAGTAGAATTGAATTTTGTGTTAGATAATTAAGCTGATTCTTCTCTTAAATTTCTCTCTGCTATAATTGAAGGAGGAGGAGTTAAACCAAAACTAGTCATTGTGTATTCTGAAACGCCATCTCTTTCTGGATTTAACCTATACAAATCAGAATTATTATATTTCTCTAAAACTCTGCCATGCCATCTTGCTTGTGCTTCACTTGATTCTGTTATTTCATCAGTTCTAAACTCATGAAATGAGTTTGGGTTATAATTTGCAATTGATTTTTGCATTCTTTCATGTCCATCTGATAGATTTTTCCTGTGAGCTACTAAGTTTTCTAAAATTTGTTGTCTTAATAATGGAGGATGACTTATTGGCAATCCAACTGAAATATTTCCATTAGTCATAACTATAGAATCTTTATCAGTTTCTCTTTGCAATCTTTTAGTTTGCCCCATTATACTACTTATAAGTTACATTATTTAAACTTTTCTGTTCATATTTTATAATTTCTATAATCTTTTCTTAATCTTCACTGCAGTCGGAGCTTCCCTGACAAGTTCTAAAAGAACTTGTAG
>CAZQGH010000017.1:7022-24823 GCA_964592915.1 Candidatus Woesearchaeota archaeon
TAGAACATGACTTAAAAGTCATAATGTCAACACTCTACATAGCTTTAGTTGACATCGGGGACAAGTTCTAAAAGAACTTGTAGTAGAACATGACTTAAAAGTCATAATGTCAACACTCTACATAGCTTTAGTTGACATGAAGCTCTTATAATTTCTATAATCTTTTCTTAACCTTCACTGCAGTCGGAGCTTCTCCTCCGTGCCAGGTGAATTTTGGTCTTACTCTCATTGGATAAATTCTTTCTGAATTATCATCTAAGATTATGGCAGAACCTTTTAATGAAGGGAGATCATCCATATATTGCTTAATGCTTTGCAATAAATAAGTCTGCATTATATTGCTTAGTGAATCTACATCTGGTTTTGATGTAACTCTGTGAGACAGAATTATGTCCGCCTGGGTTGTAGCATCAATATGTAACTGTCCGGGTTGTTGAGTTGCTAAAACCAGGGAAACTCCAGGTTGCCTTCCTTCTCTTAGCAATTGTTTCAATGCAGAAGTTGCAGGTGTCTCTTCCCGCCCAATAAATTCGTGAGCTTCATCAATAAAAAGCCAGATTAAAGGAAGTTTTCTTTTCTTTTTGAAATTTAAATAATCAGAACCTCTTTTTACTGCCTGTATTTCTTCTAATTTTCTTGCAAGCATTCTTTTTGCAAATAATCTCTTTGAAATAATTCCAATAATTAAAGCTCTCACATTAAATGCTCCCATAGACGCATAAGGAGATAAATCCAGTATTGTGGTTTTTCCTGGAGAAATCAAGTCTTCTATTTCAGTTCCTTTAGCTCCTTTATGAGAGAATATTTTCCATGAGTTAGCAGCTTCAAATAAACCTAGAGCAGCATTTTTAACATCGTCATCAGCTTTTTGTTTTTTCACTGAACTAACAATATCAGATAAGTCAAATTTCTTCTTTTTGTTTTTTAAATCAGCTATTACCCCTTCAATTAATATTGCTATCGGCTCAGTAAATTTTAAATTAAATGTTAAAAGCCAGTCTTCAATTTCCAATTCTGATGGCTCTAATGCAAATTTTTCATCTATTGGCAAGCCTCTTTTATCATACTCTTTGTAATAACCATAAGGAACAAAAATATTAACTGGTAGTTTTTTAGGTTTTAAATCCCATTCATTTAATAATGATTTTTCTTTGTCATTTTTGTATTTCATAGTCCAGAATATTCCCATTGTGTCAAATATTATTGGAGCTATGTTTGATTTTTCTTCTGTAGGGAGAGAAGATAATTCCTCAGCTATAACTGAGATTGAATAAGATTTTCCTGAGCCACGCTTCCCAGCGATAAGTATCACATGGGAACGGGCAACATCCAAGTAAATTGGATTAGATAATGAGCTGTAATTCCCCATTTTTACAAAACCTTTTCCAATATAGACTAAACCTTTTTTTCCAAATCTTTTTTTATCTGCTTCATCTCTTCCAACTATAATATCAAAGGGCATTGTTTTGTAATTTCCTCTTTTTAATTTAAAATTTCAAGAGGGGAAAGTTTATAAATGTTATAGTATCTGGAATTAAAATGACTGGATTTGATTTAGAGCAATTAAAAAAAGATTATAAGGAAATCGAGAAGAAACATAAGCTGCCTAGTTTTGAAGAGCTTAATGAAGATTTCGATATTGAAAAAATTGAAGATGAATCAGATTTTTTACTAAGAGAAGTCAGGAAGAAGATTGCTGAAAAAGTTGTATCTTATCTGAGATTTGTTGAGTTATTGTTAAACCCTTCAAATGCTCCAATATTCTTTTTTGCATTAGTTAAAGGTTTAAATATAAATGATAAAAGATTAATTGAAGGTATTTATAAAAAATTAGTAGCTTATGAAATTGAAGTAATTGGATTAGATAATCTGTATAATGAGGAAAAAGAAATAAAGTTTATTTTAGATGTTTATGAGGATTGGGGAAAAATAAAAAGAAATTTAGATGAATTAGTTGAAAAGCTTAAAAAATGCTGGGATAAAAAAAGTGAGAGAATAGACAAAGATTATTTTGGTTAGTTATAGCAGAGGATAATATTTTAAAACCTGATTGTTCATGTTTATCATGGGATTTAGACTTTATTTTTTTTATGATAATTCTAAAGAGTTTAGAGACAGATATTATGTTCTTGCTGAATTTGGAGATACCTTTTTTGAAAGAGCTATGCAAATTAAACCAGGGCATTTGCATTACGGATTGGTTTCAAAATTAATCAGAAAAGAAAAAGTAAGACAGCATCCAAATGTTCAAATCTGGGGGAATATTCAGGCTTCATTAAGAACAGGAGCTCCTCACAGATTGAGGGAGGGGGAAGAGCTAATTGTAGAAGGTGTTCAGTTAGGAATTATTGAAAAAATAGTTTCAGTTGAGTGATTTAAAAATTGGTTCAAGAGAAATTTCCAGTAATGAAACAGGCATTTTCAGATGAAAGTTTTTCAGTATTGATGGCAAAATTTCTCCCATAATACCAATCTCTTTTTTATTAAAAATGATTTTTGCTGCCCTGCCATTTATGAATTTTTTATCTTCAGTCCGCTCAATTTTCATTTCCAAATCCAGCATTTTCTTCAGATAATCCAGAATCTGCTTTATCTGAGTGAAATTTCCGGGGGTTATTGCCACGCATAAGTTTTCAGTTTCTTTTATGCCATCATTTTGTTTTTCAAATACAGTATCAATCTCAAATATTTTCTGAGGATATTCTACATCTAAATTTTCCGATAATATTCTTAACAGAGAATGGGATAAGTCTTGTTTTAATATTGAATAGTCAGTTTTTGAGTTTTCCACTTCAATTATTTCTTCTTGTTTTGATTTAGTATTCATCTTTTTGAATTGTTCTTGTTTTGTTGTTAATGAAAAAGAGTGAGTTTCAATTAGCTCTAACCCTGTTAAAATTTCAGATATTTTTCTTTTTATTATCTCCTTCTTATTCTCCTGTCCTATAGTTGCTACTTGCGGGATTTCAGGAACAAACAAATCATATCCATATGCAATTGCTATGTCTTCAATTAAATCTACTTCATGCAATAGGTCAGTTCTCCAGGCAGGGCTTGATACAATTTTGGTTTTCATATTGTAATTATGACCCATTTTTTCCAATAATCTTTTTATGTCTGTTTCTTTTAGCTCTAATCCTAAAACTTTGTTTACATTTTCCAGATTAATTTTATTTTTTTCTGGCTTTAAGTCAGGGGTTTTTTGCTTTTTTTCATATTCTAAATTCATCTGATAAACTTTACCTCCCATATCTGCTAAGGTAGTGATTATTATATTTAGTGTTTTTTTCAGTATTTCAAAATCAAATCCTGAACACTCAATAAACACATTTTTTGTTTTTTCAGTTATTTTTCCTGTTTTTTGCGAATTTATTATAGGGGGCATTGACAAAACATTGTTTTTTGCATCTATGAAAATAGGGAATAATTTTTTACTTTCTAACAAGTGTGCATACTGTCTTCCTGCAGAGGTTCTTTGCAAAATCTCCAATCCATTCATTTCTCTTGTTTCTTCTAGTGGAGTGAATTTGATTTCTTTTGGTTTTTTTGCTATAAATTTTATTGGCAGGGAAATTTCTTCTAGTGGATAAATTCCAATTGCAACTTTTCTTCTGTTTCTTCCTACAGTTGAATGGAGTTTTTCCTGAATATCAACTATTTCTTTAATTTTTTCATCATTAAATGAAAGGTTTTTCACAATTGCACAAGCTGTGTAGGGACGAATTTTTTTTACAGATTTGTCTATGGTTACTTTGTAATTTTTTCCTGGCTTGTTTATTTTGTAATTTTTCAGTCCTTTTTCTTTTCCAATGAATGCTAAAAATGAACGAAGATATCCCTGCAGTGAAAGCAAATCAGGACGATTAGGGAATATTTCAATTTCTATTTCTTTATCGTCAATAGATTCAAGGGGGGTTCCAAATAGGGCTATCTGCTCTTTTATTTTTTCTGTAATTTTCACATGTTTTTCAAATTCTTTTCTTGGAATTTTTATATTTGCCATTCAAAACAACCCCTGGTTTTTTTGTATTTTCCTCTGATTATGCTCATTGGACAACCTCAAATCTTTGTTTTATCTGATTAAACTTTTGAATTATTGATTTTGGTAAATCAATATCATTATCTTCTGCTATTATCATTGTTCTGGTTATTATATCTGATAATTCTTCTCCTAATTTTTCTTTATCAAATTTTCTCCTGTATCCTTTTTGTTTTTTTGATAATTCTCTTACTATTTCTCCAACTTCTTCTGCTATATTTAATCCTATATCTTTCAAATCCTTGTTATTTTCCCATCCTCTTTTTTCTTCAAATTCTTTAACTTGTTTCTGAGCTTCTTTTATTTCTAACATTTTGTCCAAAATTTCATTTTTCTTAATTTATTTAAATCATTTTTCCAGATTTCTCTTAAATCTTTTATATCAAAATAATCCATGATTGTTCTGTCAAATCCCTGTCCCCATGCCAAAACTGGAATATGCTCTCCTAATAATGGAATTGTTAATTCGGGACGGAAAATTCCTGCACCACCCAATTCCAACCAGACTTTCTTTTTAGGATGCCATACCTGTGTTTCTACTGAGGGTTCAGTATAGGGAAAATATCCTGGAGTAAATCTCACCTCTGGAAAACCCATTTTTTTGTAAAATTCTTTTAAATATCCCAGTAAGTGGCGGAAATTGGCATTTTTATTTACTACAATGCCCTCAGTTTGGTAAAATTCAAATCCATGACTCCAATCAACAGTTTCGTTTCTGTAGTTTCTTCCTATAATAAAAAATTTTTGAGGCAAATCCTTTTTCTTTTCAGCTATCATGCTGAGAGTTTTTGCTGATAATACTGTTGTGTGGGTTCTTAGTAATGTTGATTTAGCATCATCTTCTTTCCACTGATACTGCCATCCTTTACTTCCTTTAACTCCTTTTTCATGAGCTTTTTTTACTGCTTTTACAAGTTTCTGTTTTGGTAAGTCAGATTTCATATCTTTTATATAGAAGGTATCATGCAAATCTCTTACTGGATGGTCTTGCGCAGTGAATAAGGCATCAAAATTCCAGAATCCTGAAACTATTTTTTCGTTTCTCATTTCTTTAAATCCCATTTCAGTCCAGATTTTTCTTGCATAATCTATCGCCTGATTAACAAAATGTCTTTTTCCTCCCCTTATAAATGGAACAGGACTTTGTATGTCGTATCTTCTGAACTTTTTATTCTTCCATGAGTTAGATTTTATTATCTCAGGAGTTAACTCTTCAATTAAATCTATGCCTGATATATCCTGTTTTACAAGTTCTTTGCCTTGTTCTGTTAGTTTGATTGTGGTTGTTTTTTCATCTCTTATCTCTATGATATCTTTTCTGTTTTTTAATATGTTTAGTGCGTGCTGCTGTTCTGGTTTTAATTTGTCAGTTTCCAATGGGAGCGATTCTATAAACTGTTCTTCTAAACTTTTTTTTGTGATTTCTTCTTTTTTTGCTGTTAAGAAAATTTTGCTTTTTTTTAATTCAATCATAGCTTTTCTTTTTAGTGCTCCTAATGAGGCTTTAAATTCATTATCATTTAATTTTGATAGAGATTTAGCTTCTTGCAAAGAAACAAGAGCATTTTGCTCTATCAATGTTAATAATCTTCTTTCCGGCAAGCTATTTTTTTTGTATAATATTCCATTAACTCCTAAATCTACAATTTTTTTGGATTTAGTTTTTAATTTTAAAATATTTTTGTTCTCTAGAAATTGCAATGATCTTTTTACAGCTGCCGGCTCTAATTTTGATTTTTCAATTATTTCTTCAATATTATTTGCTTTTTCCAAATAAGGAAGGATTTTTCTTTCATTTGGTGATAAGCTTTCTTGTAACTCTTTTAAGTCATCCATTTAAACTTATAATTAGAGCAATTTAAATAGTTTTTTATACACCTTTAAGTTTAGTATCTCATGGAAAGAAAACCCGCTGTTTCAGGAAGTTTTTATCCCGGCGATAAAAAAAATTTGAAAATTGAGCTAGAGAAGTTTTTGCCTGAAAAAAAAGAAAATATTCTTGCCTGTATTTCGCCACATGCAGGATATGATTTTTCTGGTAAATTAGCTGGTAAAACTTTGGGAAAGTTTAATAAAAAAAAGGATTTTATTATCTTAGGAGTAAATCATTCTGGAATAGGAAACAAAATTTGTATTTCATTAAAAGATTTTGAAACTCCTCTTGGAGTTGTAAAAAATAATAAAGCTTTGTCTGAAAACCTATTAAAAAAATTAAAATCTAAGAAATTAGATGCTGAATTAAATGAATTGCCTCATAAAAATGAACATTCAATTGAAGTTCAATTACCATTTTTGCAGTTCAGCCAAAAAAACTTTGAATTTGTTCCAATTTTGTTAAATAATTTAGGTTATGGCGATTGCAAAAAAACAGCTGAAATACTGAGTAAGATAGTTGATGAAAATATTGGTTTGATTGTTTCCAGTGATTTTACTCATTTTGGTTCTCAGTTTGGATTTAAACCTTTTGATAACGGAAGAAGAATAGTTGAAGTTGATAATAATGTTATAAAGAATATTTTAGAAAAAAAATCTGAAAATGTTTATAATTTGGCTAGTAAAAGCACGATTTGCGGGTTGCATGGTTTAACTATCATAACTGAAATTGCTAATATTAATAAATGGAAAGTTAAGGAAGTTGAGTATGTTACTTCAGGAGATGTTACAGGGAATTATGAGCAAGTTGTGGGTTATGCCGGAATTATGTTTTATTAGAAAAATTTTTTGATTATCTTCTTAAACCAGTATGCATATATTTCCGGATTGTTTTTAATTTCTTTTTTTACTTGTTTTATTGTCAAGTATTTTGTTTTAGAAACTTCATCTGGATTTGGTTTGGGTTTTTCATCTGATTTTGCTGTGAAAACATAGTCTATTTCATTTTCTGTCAAGCCATTTTCAAATTCTTTTTTGTATCTTAGTATGCCTATTTTTTTTATATTACTGATTTCCATTCCCATTTCCTGTTTTAACCTTCTTTTTACTGCTGTTTCCAAAGATTCTTGAGGCGTGGGATGGCTGCATACTGAATTTGCCCATAAATTAGGGCAGTGATATTTTTTTGAGGAACGCTTTTGCAATAATAACTGATTTTTTGAATTAAATATCAATAATGAGAATGCTCTGTGTAATTTTGCCTCCTGATGAGCTTTTAATTTTTCTTCTTTTCCCACTACTTCATCATTTTCATTTACTAGAATCAGTTTCATTTTTTTACTGCATCTCTTGCTTTTTTTGTCGGCAATCCTAAAGAATTAAGAAATGAAAAAGCCTGTTGTTTGCTTTTATAATTTAATAATCTGAATTTATTGTCAAATTTTTTTATTAATTTTATGTTTTGAATCATTCTTGATAAAATTTTAGCTTTTTGCTTTTTATCTTTTTGCTTTCGTATTTCATTTAAATTAAATGCTAAAATTGTTTTATGATTTTTTGCTATTTGGCATAAAATATGATTTAATCCGGAATCTCTTTCATATAATCTGTCTTTTTTATTTTCATGATTTAAAATAAGCATTTTAGTTTTTTTGTTTTCCAATGCTTTTCTGTTGAATTCTATGTCTTTCCCTTGAATTATTTCTTTATTTTTTTGTTTTTTTGTCATTTTAAATTTTGAATTTTATTATGTATAATAGGTAAAATTTTATAAGTATTAAAACTTTGTTTTTAATCAGTTATTATGACTTATAAATTTAGCTTAAAAATTGAAAGATCTGAGCAGAATTTTCAAGTTATTCTTGAAGCTAGTGGAGGCCATCCGTTGGATTTTTCTGTATTGAATGTTCCTTTAGTTTTGAGAGAGAGAAATGGAGTAACCTATTATCACCTTGCTTTTGAAAATTCTACTGGGATTACTGGGATAGAATATGGAAACATGTATGATAAAAAAACAAAACAGAGAAAATTGTTATCTGAATTAGAATTAGCTGTTCAGGAAAAGTTAAGGCAGGGATTTGATAAAGCAAGGTTTCCCTTTAGAAGAAAACAGGAAATTGAAACAGATTACGGGTTTGCTAAATGCTCTAATGCTGCTCCACCTCCTGAAGCTTACAAATCTGTTAGATGTTCTGAGATTGAACATCCTCCTAAGGAATATTTAGAGGACTGGATTTTATTAGATGATGAATTTGATGAATAAATTGTAGAAGATTAGCCAAGAATAATTGTCCCTTTGAATTTTTCATTAGATAATAAATTGTCAAGATTTTCAAGATTTTTTCCTAATATGTATGTTTTAATCTTGTATTTCTTAATTGTTTTTGATGCTTGTTGGTCTAAAACAAAATGTTGTCCTGGTTTGAATTTTTTCGGAACCATTTTTCTGAATTTTTTCCATGTTATTTCCTCAATAAAAACAGCATCTTTGTGTTTATTAGGGTCTTTAGTATATAAACCAGGAACTTTAGTTAGATTAATTAATTCAGTATTAAAAAATCTGGCAAGTTTTGCTGAAGTGGCATCTGTTGTTTCTTTTTTTGCATATCTCAGTGCTCCGCAAAAAACAGGATTGTTTTTTCTTAATAAGTTTTTAACATCAACCATATCATGGGGGATTCCCTGATTAGCATCTTTGCCAAACAGATAGGTTAGCAATCTGGCATTCATTCTTGTTGCCGAAATCCCTGCTAAAGATTGGAAATATAATGAGTTTCTAGCTTTTTTTAATGCTTTTATGTATTTTCTAGCTGTTGAACCACCCCCTGTGACAACAACAAAATTGTATTTTCTTTTATGTTTGTTTATTATTTTTTTAAACTGATTTAAGAATTTCACATCTATTTCATCGGGAATTATCAAACTTCCTCCCAAACTTAAAACAATTGTTTTTTTCATTCTTTCTCTTTTTATTTAATTAGCAGTTTTTGATTTAAATATATTTTGTATTTAATGTAGTTTAACATATATTTTGTATAATCTATAAACTTTTTAAATTGAAATTATTGAATAGGTTAATGAGAGTTAATAAAAAACTAGTTGATAGTTTAAATAAAGTTGTGGGAGAGCAATTAGCAGTTCATTTAGACAAAAGATTTAGAGAAAAATACGGAGCAGATTTCAATGTTTCAACTAACGGAACAGGAGTTAGTTTCAGGATGTTTAATCAGAATTTTAATATTTATTTTTCTTTAGAAGAATCAAAAGTTCATGTTAAAGTGGAAGGAGATATAAATAGAGACAGATTGGAAGAGATTTTAGAGCAAAGTTTAAGAGAAAAAATAAGTGATAACAAACTGGATAGAGAATCAAGATATTTAAGCAGGAGATACGTTGAGCAATCCGGAGAATATACTGGTGTGGGGTGTAGATTAAAAAGGATGCCCGAATCAGGAGATGAAGCTGTTTTAGAGTGTGAAATTTATTCTTTTATTGCATTGCCATTGCTAAAAGCAATTCATGAAATTAAGTGATTATTTAATTGTAAATAATTTATCATTTTTTGCATCAAATATATTTAATCTGACTCCTGAATCTAGCCATCCATGAGCATAGTTTATTGATGCAAATGAATTTACAAAATCTCCTGATTTTTGGAAATGTTTTGCATCTGACAAATAATTTTCTACCATATCAATTATTTCTTTTGATTGTTTTTCCTTGCCTTTAATTATATTTTTTTTAGCAATATCTAAAGCAGATTCAGTAATTGAAAAATATTTTTGAAGTTTTTGCTCAGTTATTTTATTATTTTTTGGTTTTTCAGCCATATATTTATAAAAATTAATTACTATTTAACTTTATGGAAATCAGAAATTTCCAAATCAAAAAAATTTAAACTTATAAAAAGCATAATTATGCAATTTGAAATCAAGCCAAACTAAAGACAGGAAATTGTAGATATTACTAGTAAGGTTAAGGAATTGGTGAAAGATAAAGAGGGAAAAGCAGTATTAGTTTATGTTTTTCATGGTGCTGCTGCAGTTATAGTAAGTGAGTGGTTGATGAGGTGTTACTGATGATATCTTGAATGTTGGGGGGATAAGGAACCTTTGATAAATTATAAATATGCAGAAAGAAATTCTCCAGCACATGTTAATCAAGTTTAATAAGATGCAGTGTTGTGCAGCCTTGCGTACTAATTAGCCTTCGATTTAAGCTTTTTAAGAACTGTTTCAGCCTTTCCTAAATAAAGAATTACTTTTTGTTTAACCTTATTCCCCTTTCTAATTGACTTTACAATATAATAATAAGTTCTGTTGCCCCTCTTATTTGCTCTGATATACATAACATATAATGAACACTACACTATATAATCTTTTCTATAGTTTATTATATATGAAGGAGTATAGAAAAACATAATATTTAGTGAACACTACAATTACTAAAAATGAGGTATTCTAATAAACAATTTAGAAAACTTGTTGAAACTGTCAATGAAAGCAAAGAGGCTAAGTCAAGAAAAATCTATGTTGATAGAGAACCAAGAAAGATAGATTGGGTTGCGTACACATTACAACAAATATTTAATAGAACAAAAGATTCTGATGGTATTTTGTCAGGAGATGGAACAGGATTAGAAATTAGCAGAAAACAGAATTATGGAAGCAATAGGCAATCAACTAAGGAGTTCTTGACATCTATAGTTGATTCAAGAGAAATAATTCAAGCATTCGATTTTTCAGGAGAGGACGAATGTAATGTTATGTTTGAGTTAATAGAAGAAGTTGAAGGATATAGTTTAAGATTAGATGCGGGCTTTAATTGCCGGGAATCGGTAAAAAAGATAGCAGAATTAGGGATGCTTCCATATGTGTATCCGATAAAAAGCAATAAAATTAATGGAGCAGAAGATTGGAGGGAAATGCATATGGAATTTTTTACTGAGGTTATTCTTTGGTTAAGAGAATATTATTTAAGGGCTCATACAGAAGCTTTCATTCTGCATTTAAAAGAGTGTTTGGTATTATAACTAAAGTAAGACCCCATAGCAAGTTTGTTCAAGTAATTGCAAGAATAATCTTGCATAACAGAGCAAGATTATCTTACTTCAAGAAGATTCAATAATATGTGCGCAAGGCTGTGTTGTGTTCTCTTGAATAAGGATGAAGTTAGATTTAGAAACATGGCAAAAAATTTTCTTTTTGGAATTTGACTATCAAGAACAAAGAAGGTTATGGTTGGGGTTTAGCAATTATTGAGAGATGCAAATTCCTTTTGTTGATTGACCCATAAATCGAATGTTTCCATCTAGATTAACTATCATAGAAGTATTTTTTGGAAGGGTTGTGTTTACTCTTCTCCAATTTGAAATATCAGAAGAAAAAGATAAACTGTTTATCCAGCCTTCGCCTAATTTAAAGTGATGGTAAGATAATAGATATCCCGTATCAAGTTTCAGAATATCATCCGGAACTGTAGAAGCATATTGATTTTCAGATTGTTCTAATAAATAATTCTCAAGTTTATCCCATTTTATTAAATCAGATGAATGTGCCATCCCTATCCTACCTTTCCAGTCATTTCCCCTTCCTTCATAAAGCATTGTCCATCCTCCATTATTTCTAAAAACTAGGGGAGAACTTACATCTTTATTTTCCCATTGTTTTTTTGAAGGTTTTAAAACATTTGGGATTATTTTCCATTCATTTAAATTTTCAGAAACAGCTAAGCTTATAGTTTTAGGAGGATCTTGGGATTTATCTTCATAAAAAATATAAAATTTGCCATCATCTAATACAACGTAAGGATCTTCACTTGGGGAGTCTATAATCTTTCCTGATTTTTTCCAGTTAACTCCATTATTCGATTGTGCCATTCCCACAAATACATTATCCTGCTGATAATCCCCTGAAAATCCAGAATAGAATAAAAAATAGCTATCCAGAGCAGGATTAAACACAACATTACCTATCTCTCTAATATTTTCGTCCCATTCTCCTTCTGAACCTGTATTCAAAACAGTTTTTACTTTAATATTTTTTATAATCTGTTCTAATTCTGGGATTGTTTGTGAAGGATTTTCAGATAATATGTTTTCGATATTTCTTTCAGGAATAAGAGGGTTCGCCGTTCTACCTAAATCTGCTTTTTGTGAAATAAAGTAAAAACCAGACAAACCTAATAAAAATGCCAATCCTAGTTTGTTTAATTTTTTCATGTTCATAAATTGAAAATACATCAATCGAGAATCATAGATTCTTGACATGTGGCAATACACAGGGTTTTTTGGATATTATATTAAAAAACTAAGTTTTATAAATCTTTGTTTTAGTCACTTTAAAATAACTACATATAGATAAATTTAAAAATATCGTTTTTGTATATTTATTATGTTGGAGAAATATATATCCTCTGCTAAATCTCTATTATCTAGAACTTCAGAGAGTATTAAGAGTTTTGGTGGAAGATTCAAAAAAAGTTATATTTCCGCATTAATTTCTACTTTTATAGCTGGGGGTCTTTTGTATTGTGGGGATTCCAGAGAGATTATAGTTGATAATTCTGCTCAAAAACCGAATGTTCTTTTTATTTCTTTAGATGATGTTTGTTCTTATGGCATGGAAACTGCTGCCACTCCAAATTTAGATAATTTGGCTGAAAAAGGAGTTTATTTTACTAGAGCTTATTGTAACACTCCTGCATGTTTACCTTCAAGGAATAATATTCTTACTGGATTAAATTCATTTACCACAGGCATTTATAGCAATGTTCAGAGCAGAGAATATAATATTGATAAATGGGAAGATAATTTTATAACTAATAGATTTAAATATGAAGGCTACAAATCTTTAGTTGGAGGTAAAATTTATCATGGGTTGGACTTACCTCAAAAGTTAAAGGATAATTTAGATGATTTTTTCCTGCCTGAAGATGAACTTTCGAGGGGGGAGTTGGAAGTAGATTATGATGGGATTTATTGGGGGGATTTACCTATAAATAAAGATAGAACTACTGATGCACAAGTAGCTGATTGGGCGAGCGCAAAATTAAAAGAGAAGCATGAAAAACCTTTTTTTCTGGCAATTGGCTTTGATTATGCTCATACCCCTTGGTTTGTTCTCGAAGAGTACTTAAAAAAATATGATACTGCGAGCATTCCTAAAATTAAAGAAGACGATTTAGAGGATATACCTGTTGGGGGCGTGAAACTTGCAAATCCTGCTTTTCCGTTTGGAAATGCATCCAAGATTTCATTAGCAAACAGAGGTGAAGCCATAAAACATTATTTAGCAAGTATTGAGCTTGTTGATAGTTATGTGGGCAGAGTTTTAGAAACTTTAAATAATTCAGATTATAAAGAAAACACAATAGTAGTTTTATGGAGTGATCATGGCTATCATTTGGGGGAAAAGCAACATTTCGGAAAATTTACTTTATGGGAGAATGCTCTTAGAGTCCCTCTAATAGTTGTCAATCCAAAAAATGAGAAGCAAGGAAATTGCCAGGAACCAGTGAGTTTAGAGGATATTTATCCTACGTTATTTGAGTTATGCGGATTGGAAAGTTCTGTCGATTTAGATGGAAAATCTTTAGCAGATTTGATAAGAAATCCTGAACAAGAAGCAGGAAGAAATGTTTTGGCTACATGTGTATCTAAAAGAAGAGTTATGACTCCTGCAGAGATAGTCGAAGAACATTATAATTTGAATCGGGCTTTAATAAGTAAGAAGTGGAAATATATTAGGTATTGGGATGGCCAGGAGGAATTATATAACCTGGTTGTTGATCCTAATGAGTGGGTCAATTTGGTGGAAATCACTGATGAAAGGGAGTTTAGTTTTGAACAATTAGCTGAATTTAGAAAAGAAGCTAGAAAATTATCCCAAAAATTAGAGAAATTAACCCCCGATAATATTACTAATTTGGAAGATAGATTAAGTATGGAATTAGATATAGATAAACATAAAAAATAAAAATCCCCAGTTTAAAGCATGAAGTATAAGCCTCAAACTTGGAAAAAACAACTTGAAAGACGAGGTGTTAAACTAAGTTTGAGCAATACAACTTATATAAGGAAGGCATTGCGAAAACCAACTTTCTCAAGAATCATGGATTCTTGATGACTGCCAAAAATTTTTCTGAAGCTTTAGGAGTTGGATGAGCATTCCCGAGCAACTAAAATTTTGGGAAAATTTTAGGGGCAGAAAATTCCTTGAATTTTCATGCATCCTAAAAACCCAAAACAAACCACACCTTTTAAGACTTCAGAAATAAGATTTCTGACATAGAGTAACACACAGAATTTTTTTAGATATTTATTCTATTTAAAAATTTCTCCAGTTTCCTGGCTCCAGAATAATAAATCTAAATGGTCTAATGGAATTCCTATATTTTCTGAAAAATCTTTAAATTTTTCTTCAATTTCCAGATATCTTTTTTTTGTCAGTTTTGTTTCATTAATAATCCCAAATTTTTCTAAATTTTTTAAAATATGCCTGTCTAAAATTGCAATTTTGTTGTTTGACTTGCCAATATTTCTTAAAAAATGAGAAGCTTCTTTTAATCCTATACCTTTTACATTTTCTGCTATCCAGTTTCTTAATTTAACCACATCATTAGTTTGTTTTATTTTTTGTTTTATTATTTCCCAATTTTTTTTTGCCTCAATTAAATACCTGGTTTTGTTTTTATGAAATCTTGTTTTATCTGATAAACATAGTTCAACAGCCTGTTTTTCTTTAATATTGTTGTTTTTTAATTCCTGAACTGCATTCCAGCACTTTTTTGCCTGACTTTGGGGCGTTAAAATGCAAAAAAATAATTCATCTTGCCAGTTTTTTTCATCTATATTTGAAAACTGACTTAATTTTTCTTCAATTTCCTGCTTTTTTTCTTTGTATTGAGAAATTAACTGGTTTTCCATAGAATTATAGTAAGGTAACTGCTTAAATAGTTTTCTTTTACTATTTTGCTTTGATTAAGAAATACAAAAAGGTTTATATATTCCTAAACCATAAAAAAATCATCTGTAGTGCAAAAAAATAGGTGTATAAGAGCAGAAGGTATTATAGGTTGTAAAAGAGATGGTATATAAGAAATATATAAAAAGAAATGGGAAAGTTTATGGTCCGTATTATTATGAAAGTTACAGAAAAAATGGCAAAGTTGTGACGAGATATGTTGGGAGTGGAGAAGAAGAAAACAAATCAAGAAAAAATAAGGGATTCAATAAAAAATTATTATTTCTATTTTTTTCATTACTTACAGTTATTTTAATTTCATATTTTTTTATTTCACTTATTGCACCTACCGGAAGAGTTGCACTACAGACATCTCCTTCTTATAATGAGGGAGAGCAACTCTCTGGTATTATAAATATCGTTTTGAAAAAAGGGGAATTCATTCCTGCAAATTCTGAAATTCAGATTAGTTTGGGAGAGCAGAAAAAAACAGAAATTTTGTCAAGAGTTGCTTCTGCTAAAGAAAAAAATGCTGAATATTATATTGAAAACAGCGAGTTAAAAGGAACAGGAATAGGGTATGGATTTGGTGAAGAAGTAATTATTTATCCTGAAGTTAGTTTTTCAATCAGAATTTCAGAAAATACCCAAAGAACCAGAGAAGCAATAAAAACTAATGAGACTCAAAAAAATGATGATTCTTGGAAAACCAGAAATGAGATAATTGAAAATGAAGAAGTAGTAGAAGCAGGAGAGGCAAGCGAAGAAATAATCGAAGAACCAGAAACAAATGAATCTGACGAAGAAGATACTTTTGAAGAATTATTAGAAGAAACTGGAGAAATAGGAGAAGCTGCAAATGATGAATTAACAGAAGAATTAACAGAAGAAACAGATGAACAAAATGGAGAAACAGATGAACAAACAGAAAATGCTCCGATTACAGGAGAGACAATTAAAGAAAGAGAAATCAATGGAGTGGCAAGTTATGGAAATCCGTATGAATACAATTTAAGACAGGGACAAGATGCAGCAATTGTTGGAGGAAGCGTGAAAGTCTGGGGCAAAGAGACAGGAGATGATAAAATTAATCTGGAGAAAAAGGATTCTGTTTTAATTGCAACAACAGATTATTTTGAAACAGAAGAGAAATTCGGTGAGGAATATTTAGGAGGAGAAATAATAGAGTTGCAGGTAGATTTAAGTAAGTTTAGTTTAGCTGCAGTTCCTGGTGAACTAAAAGTTGATTTAGTTTATTCAGAGGAAGTTTTAGCTACAAAATCAGCTAATATTAATATTAAAGGATTGCAAAGTTCTCCTGAAGTTGAAGAAGCCATAAAAAGTCAGGAACAGATAACAGAGAGTATTGATGATAGGGTTAGCAATATAATCAATGTGACTAAGGAAGAAATTGCGGGAAAAAATAAAAGTGTGGAAAAAGAGAACATCCGTTTAGAACAGGACAAATTGACAATAAAAAAAGATATTGGGGAGGTGGTTATAAACAAAAACTCTCAGGTTGAATTAAATTTAAGCAATTATTTTGAAAATGTTGAATCGTACACTTTTTCCAGTCCTGAAAATGTTAGCAGGAGGGTTGATGGCGAAATTTTAACAATAGCTCCTGAAAAAAACTGGGTAGGAACTATCACCAGCAAAATAACAGCTAAAAATAGGAATCAAACTTTAGAAACATCCTTCAATATAATTGTTTCTGAACAGAATTTAAGTATTAAAACTTTGAAAACTGCCAGATTAGGCAGGCCAGTTAAATGGGTGAAGGAAGTTAAATTAGAAAAAGAAGAAGAATTAATACTTGAATTACCAAAACAAGCAAAAAATATATCTGTTAAAAAAACTGAAGTTAAGGGAAGCGATGAAATTAAACAGCAAGTAGAATCTGAAAAAGTCAAAGTAACTGGAAATGTGATTTCAGGTTTTGTATCACTTGAAATTAAATTAGAAAAAGAAGGTTTTTTTGCTAAGTTGTATAGAAATATAATGAGAGCAATTACTGGAAGAGTAGTTCAAGAAGAAACAATACAAGAAACAATACAAGTTAGAGTTAAGGAAAATGCAACTGATTATGAAGTTGAATATTATACTGATGCTCCTAAAGCAGTTGAAGAAGTTGATAAAAACAGGAAAAAAATAACAATAAAATCTGATATACATTATTCTGATATTATTGCTTATACATTTATTGAAGAATCTAATCCTGATGAGATTGAGGTAATTGGAGCAGAAAGTTATGAATTAGTTGACAATAATGATGATGGTTTAATAGATGAGATTGACTGGGTAGCTGATACTGGAGAGGAAATTGAAATTGTAATAAATAAACATGATGATGCTATTCATAGAGATGCGTTTTCTACCACTTATGATGAAAATGGCAAGATGAATAAAAAATACAGTCTGTCTCAAAAAAATATTTTGTCAAATGGAAAATATGTGGGAGTCACAGATGCAATTGAATTACATGCTGATTATGAAAGTGATATTAAGCTAGAATTTGAAAATTTAGATTTGCAGTTAATTCCTTATTATGTTTCAGATGAAAAATATTATGTAAAAAATATTCCAGATTATGATGTTTTATCCCATATGCATATTTATGATAATGAAAATTCATATAAGTTTGCATTTGGGATAAAGAATTTTTCAAAATTAAATGCTGATAAAGTTGGTTTTGAATTTTTGTCTAACCAGCAATTATCAGTTTTAGGAAATAGCTTGTTTGTTGATAATATCAAAATAGATTTTTCAGACATTGCTAGAGATTATGAAATTAATTTATCAATCAGCAGTGTTGAAATAACTGGAGATTTTTCTGAGGATTTATGGCTGGATCCTCAGGTTAGTTATTTAGCTAATTCAACTTCAGATAACACAGCTTGGAAAGGTTATTATTTAAGTTCTCCAAC
>CAZQGH010000018.1:0-24150 GCA_964592915.1 Candidatus Woesearchaeota archaeon
TAGAGGGAATCACAATCTAGTTAAAAGCTATCACCTTTTAATTATACAGAACCTAAACTTTACTGAAATCAATTTTTTCGTCATTTTTAGTATAGTGCCCTTTTTTGGGTACTGTATTAGCAATCTCGTGCAATACCACTATGCGATTTTGGCATTTAACTATAATGTGATTTGCGATACTTTAATATTTTGCGTTGTTTTTAATATGGTGCCCATTTTTGGACACCTTATTAGCAATATAGGAGATATTCTCTCTAAAAAATATATCTAATATCTATATAATTAGAAGTTATATCCTTTATTCAAAATATTCTGTATATAGATAAGAATATTACTCTCCTATTCATTTTCATATTACTGAATTTTGATTTATACTTCTAATAAATTTCAGAATAAATTTTAACAATGCAGAACCATAAAAACATTTAAAAATATAAATTTTTAATTTTAATTATAAAGAGCCAGTCTAATTTTATAAAAGAGATAAATCTATTTTAAAATTCAAAATGGGCAAACAAAAATACGACAAGAATATGGAATTTAGATTAGTGGCAACTAAAGTTACAGATCATGGATTCCCTTTTGAAAATTTTAGTATTTATCATGTGAAACCTGCAAATTTTCATCCAGATAAAAGAATGGAAATATTACAACCTTTATACCAAGGAGAAGAAGAAGCTGTGGATTATTTTTTGACGCATCCAGATTTTAAAGGTGTAAAAAGAACAGCAATAGTATGTTATTCTAATGAAATATATGAAACAAGAATTTTAAGTCAGCTAAATAATGGAGAATTAGTCCAGAGGGTATTGCAGCTGAGAGAAGTTGAAAAAGAAGGAAAATCTATTGGAGATAACCAAGAGTGGCAAGAAATCGAAAGAGATTTAAATACTTTAAATTTTGAACAAGCACTGCAAAAACTTTTAGAAGCTTAAATTGTAGCTGAAAACTAAAAATTTAACCGAACCTTTATAAAAAACAATTCATTAATAATAATATAGGAAATTTGAGCCGGGATTTCTGTTTAAACATATATTTTTAAAAAAATGACAACTGAAAACTTAGAGCATCTTACTCATAGGTATGTAGTAGAAGTAGATGACTCTTCAGTATTTGAGATTTATCCAAGAGATATTAAAGTTTATTTGATTAAGCCTTCTAAAACAGAAACCCCGGAACAGTCAAGATTAGTCTGGAAAACTTTAACTGAAGGAGAAGAAAAACTAGTTGAATATTTAAAGCAACAAAGAAAAAATAAACAAAATCAGAGACTTTATACTCCCGGACGATATATGTTAGCAGTATCTATTAATAAAGCAGGATTAGCAAAAAAAGAAGACGAACTTTTAGGAAGAGGAAAATCTTCATTGTTTTGGTGGAAAAATCAGCAAGGAAATTTTGGTAGGGTGAGCTATGAATTAGAAAACGGAATGTGGAGACAAATAGATGAAATTTCTCATCATGAACAAACAATTTTAGATTATGAAAAAGAAGCATTTTATAAATACTTACAGAGAAAAAAAGGAGGTTATTCGACAAGAGAAGCATATGCATTATGGTATGATGATACCTTCATATAAACTTTATTTTTTCTTACTTTCCAACTTAACACCTAAATCTTCTAAAGCTTTAACATGCTGCTGAATTAGTGATTCAGTTACCTGAACAATTCTTATTAACTCGTTTCTCTCATTAACAAGAGTTTGTATTGCCCCTTTATGAAAACCTATCTGTTCTTCTTTACTCATTTCATTTTTTTTATTTTTTTCTGCCATTTTATATAAACTAATATTTTATTTATAAACCTATTTATAAGCTTTAAAAAATTAAAATATGGATTATCTATCATTCTGATTAGTGATAAAAATCAAATCTAAGAATCTAAACCTGCTAATCTGCTTATTCTTAAATTAGGAACCTCTCCTCTATTAACTTTTTTTCTTGTTTCTGCTATCTTTCTTAAAAATGCTGCTATTTTTTCTGTTGCATGCGCATCAGTTGGAAATCTATCAGAATTATTAATCAAAACCGAAACATTTATATATGAATAGGTATTCATAACAAGGTAATGAATACTAATTCATTACCAATCTAAATTTAAATAAACAATAGGAGGATAACATGCCAAGAGGAGACGGAACAGGCCCAAACAGACAAGGTCCTTTAACTGGGAGAAGAATGGGGTATTGTGCTGGTTTTAACAACCCCGGATTTATAAATTCAGGATTTGGCAGAGGAATGAGAAGAGGCGGAGGATTTGGAAGAGGTTTTAGATTCAGAGCTTTCCAACCAAGAGTTATTCCACAACAAGCATCAGTGCAACAAATACCTGTAGAACAGATTCCAGAAACCATAACACAAGGACAAGAAAAGCAATTTTTAGAGCAGGAATTAGAGTATTTAGAACAAGAGATAAAGGAAATTAAGCAAAGGTTAAAGGAAATTAAATAAAAACATTTTTATTATTCTTTTTTTTATTTAATATGTAAACATAGTAAATAATCTAAAATGAACAAAAAGATAATTGTTTCAATAATAGCAATTTTAGCTAATTTGTTATTAGCTTTAGGAAAATTGATAGTTGGTGCTGTATCAAATTCAGCTTCAATTCTTGCAGATGGTATAAATTCTGGAACAGATGTTGTCGCGTCCATTATATCATCTATAGGAATAAAAATTGCAGAAAAACCAGCAGATAAAGAACATCCTTATGGGCACGGAAAAGCTGAAGTTATCTCGGGTTTTGTAATAACAATAATTATATTTTTATCAGGTTTATATATTGTTTATGATGCTATTAGAAGCTTTTTTGTTGATACTGTATTGTCGTTAGGCATTTTAGCATTTTCAGTTATGGCTTTATCAGCTCTGGTTAATTTCATTATGTCGCAGATAAAAATTCATTATGGGAAAAAATATGATTCGGTTTCGCTAGTTTCAGACGGAGTTCATTCAAGAATTGATTTGTTAGTTTCATTAGGTATATTTTTAGGATTGTTTTTAACAAGATTTTATTCAGAAATTGATTCTATTTTAGCTTTAATCGTAGGATTATATATATTAAAAGAATCAGTTTCATTGGGAAGAGAAACTACTGATTCTTTATTGGGGAAATCTGCAGGAGAAGAAATTGAAAACAAAATCAAAGAAATTGTGAAAGAAGAAAAAATAGAGTTAAAAGATTTAAAAACGCAAAAAAAAGGTTCGTCAATTACAGCAAATTTAACTATCTCTCTACCAAAAGAAGTTAAAGTGGACAAAGCAACTTCAATTTCAAAACAAATAAGACAAAAGATAATTAATCAAATAAAAAATATTGAATATGTTGCTGTTCAAGTTGAAAGTCATGATGTAACTGAAAGTTATTTTAATCCAAGAGGAATGGAAATAGGACGAGGATTTGGATGGCAAAGAAGAGGAAGATTTAAAGACAAACTTGAAAAAGCTGAAGCACTGGGACCAGGAGGATATTGTGTATGCCCGAAAGGAGATTATAAAGTAAAGCATGAAAAAGGAGTTCCGTGTGCAAAAATGAAATGCCCTAATCATAATATTAAATTAATCAGGAAAGAAAGAAATGAAAAAAATTAATTTCAATCCTCCAGATTATTTTATGGTTTTACTGATAATAAGTATAATCCTTCATTTTATATTGCCATTAAAAAAAATAGTTAGCTTTCCTTATAACTATTCAGGAATATTATTAATTAGTTTTGGAATTTATCTAAATTTGTGGGTTCATTTTAAATATAAAAAATTAAAAAATCCTATAGAGGTAGAGAAAAAACCAAAAGTCTTCCTAACATCAGGACCTTTTAAATTTTCAAGAAATCCCATGTATTTGGGAATGTTAAGCATACTACTAGGCACATCTTTATTGTTAGGAAGTTTAATCTCTTTTATTTTCCCAGTAATTTTTTTATTATTAATAAATAATGTTACAATTCCTATTGAAGAAAAAAACATGGAGGAAAAATTTGGGGGAAAATATGCTCATTACAAAAATAAAGTAAGGAGATGGATATAAAATGCCGAGACCAAGAAGATTTAGAAGAATATTTTTTACACCTCCTGTAAATTATTTCAAGCCTGCAGGAATACCTTTAAGAAATCTGCAGGAGGTTATTTTAACATTGCCAGAATCAGAATCAATAAGACTGATTGATTTAGAAGAGATAGAACAGAAAAAAGCAGCTGAAAAAATGAAAATCTCCCAGCCAACTTTATCAAGATTAATAAAATCAGCAAGAAAGAAAATTGCATTGGCAATAACTAAGGGTTACGCAATAAAAATACAAGGAGGTAAATTTCAAATGGCAAATCAAACATTTCCAAGAAGAAGACAAGGAAGAGGTGGCGGAGGAAGATTCAGAGCTCCTCAGGGTGGAGCAGGAAGAATGCAGGGAGATAAAGCAGGAGCAGGTCCTTCAGGAAATTGTGTCTGTCCTAAATGCGGACATGAAGAGCCGCATCAGGTTGGACAACCATGCAATCAAAAATCCTGTCCTAAATGCGGAACAAGAATGACACGAGAGTAAGCTAAATAATTTATGGACAAATAATGAGCGCTATTGGAAAAAAGAATAATTGAGAGTTAATCAAAGAGGATTATCTGAAAAATGGAAAGTATCATCACTCAAAGAGAGAAAAGTCTGGAGCAAAGAGCAAAGGCAATACTTGGTTTAGCTGAAAAAGCAAACATTAATACTGAAAAACTAAAAAAATCATTTAGAAGGTTGGCTAAGGAAAATCATCCGGATAAAATGCCTGCAGATAAAACACTGACATATAAGTTTGCACTGATAATTCAAGCAAGAGCATATCTAGAAGGGAACAGACAAAATACAAACTTATTGGAAAATGACTCATTATTTGAAAGTTTAGTAGGATGTGCTCCTGAACAATTAAAAAAAAGTTATGGTAACTGGACAATAGATTATGCAGTTGAGAGAGGATTTTATGATTTTTTAGGAATGTAAAAATGGAAAATTTAAAAAAAGCTATAATAAAAACATCCAAAGCATTATGGGGAATGCTTCCCATTATTTTGGGGACTATTCTGTTAGTTAGCTTAGCTAACACTCTTATTCCTGTGTCCTTATATACTAAAATATTCGGAACAAGCAATTTACTGGACTCGTTTATTGGTGCAATATCCGGTTCAGTTTTATTTGGAAATCCGATTGAAAGTTATATTATAGGCGGGGAATTATTAAAGCAAGGGGTTAGCTTAATTGCAGTGACTGCTTTTATACTTTCATGGGTGACTGTAGGAATGATTCAGTTGCCAGCTGAAGCCTCCATCTTAGGGAAAAAATTTGCTGTTTTAAGAAATGCGACTGCTTTTATTTTAGCTATAATCTCAGCTATAATTACTATACTGATTGTAAATATAATATAAAATCAAATGCAAAAAAAATCCAAAACTCAAACATCAAAAAAAATTAATAAAAGCTGGTATTATCTACTCTCAGTTATAATTGCTTATTTAATACTATTAATTTTAAATAAAAATCTTTTTTTATCTGGCATGAAATTCTTCTTAGAAATCTCTTACCAGATAATTCCTGTACTGATTATTATCTTCCTGTTAATGACTATCCTTAATTATGCAATCAGCCCAAAAAGAATAATTAAACATCTCGGAGAAGAATCAGGATTAAAAGGCTGGTTAATTGCTATAGCAGGGGGAATTATAAGTCACGGACCAGTGTATGTCTGGTATCCTCTGTTAGCTGAATTGCAGGAAAGAGGAATGAAAATAGGATTAATTTCATGTTTTTTATACAACAAGGCGATAAAAATTCCTTTATTACCTTTTATGATATTTTATTTTTCATGGAAATTTGTTTTAGTTTTAATAATCATGATGATTTTTTCATCTATAATACAAGGCATAGTCATTGATAAGACAATAAAACTAATTCCAAATAATAACAAGGAGGTAAAAAATGAAAATTGTAATCAGCTCGACAGGCAAAAAATTAGAAAGTGAAGTAGATGCAAGATTCGGCCGATGCCCTTAT
Source organism: Candidatus Woesearchaeota archaeon (assembly GCA_964592915.1). Taxonomy (GTDB): domain Archaea; phylum Nanobdellota; class Nanobdellia; order Pacearchaeales; family GW2011-AR1; genus CAZQGH01. The sequence continues at coordinate 6,027 of CAZQGH010000018.1, forward strand.
TTTGCTATAATAGACATAGATAAAGAAAAAAAAGAGATAACATCAAGTAAGTTTTTGGAAAATAAATCAGCCAAACAATTTGGGGGGGCAGGTATAACCGCAGCAGAATTTGTTGGAAATCAGGAAGTTGAAGCAGTAATAACAATGAATATGGGCCCAAAAGCTTTCTCGGTAATGGCTCAAATTGGCATAGAAGTATATAGAGGGCAGGGAAAAATAAAACATGTGATTAATCAGTTTCTTGATGGAAAACTTGAAAAGATAAGACGAGCAACAGGACCGACATTTATGGGCAAAAATAAAAAATAGACTAAGCCCGAGGTTAAGCCTCAACTTGGAAACTATTAAAGAATTATTAAACCAAGTTTGAGCAATAAATAAAACTAACCAGAAACTGATTAAAAAATACCAGGTTATTGGAAAATCAAAATGAATAAAATTGCTATAACCGGCGGAAAAGGAGGAACGGGAAAATCAACAATAGCTACAGCTTTATCTTACGAATTATCTAAAAAATTTAAAGTATTGCTAATAGACGCAGATGTCGACTGCCCGAATGACAGCTTGATTTTAGGAATCAAACAGAAAAAAGTAAAAGATGTTGAAAATATGATACCTGGAATTGATAAAACCCAGTGTAAAAAATGTAGTATATGTAGCAGAGTATGTAAAGAAAACGCAATCGTCCATATTAAGGGGAAATTTCCTATTGTTATCCCTGAACAATGTTCTGGATGTAAAGCTTGCAGAATTGCCTGTCCGCATAATGCAATAATTGAAAAAAAACAAAAAATTGGGGAAATTTTTCAAGGAAAAAAAGAAAGTTTAACATTAATGACTGGAAAAATTAAACCAGGAATTGAAGAAAGCAGTTTGGTTGTGAATCAATTAAAAGAATATTTTAAAGATAAAGAGAAAAAATATGATTATGTTATCATTGATACTGCAGCAGGCACCCACTGCCCGGTTATTTCAGCTTTGCTTGGTGCTGAAAAAGCAATTGCTGTAACAGAACCAACGCCTTTAGGAAAACATGATTTGCAGTTAATATTAAGCTTAATGAAAAAACTTAGAATTCCCTCAAGCATTATAATTAACAGAAGTGATATTGCAGATAAGAACATCATAGAACAAGTATCTAAAGATGAAAAAATACCTATAATATCAGAAATCCCTTATAGCAAAGAAATAGAGGAATCATATTCGAATGGAATTCCTATTAAAAATGAATATATTAAAAAAATAATTGAAAAAATAAAATGAAAAGTCTTAAAATTTATTTGTTTAGGCACGGGCAAACATATTATAATAAAAACAAAACTTTTACAGGATGGAAAGACTCACGATTAACGCCTTTAGGAAAGAAGCAGGCGAAAATTATAGCAAAAAAACTGAAAAACAAACATATCGATATTGCCTTTCAAACATCTCTATCCCGTTCAAAAGATACTTTAAGGCATGTATTAAGATATCATCCCGAATGCAAAGAAATCATAACAGCCAATAGAATGATAGAAAGAAGTTATGGATTTTTAGAAGGAAAAACCCATAAAAAAATAATTGGAAAGTATGGTAAGAAACAATATGAAAAATGGCATCGTGGCTGGGATACTTCTCCAAAAAACGGAGAATCATTTAAGATAGTGGAAAAAAGAGTTAAAATATTTATTAAAAAACTTAAAAAATTCATGAAAAAAGAAAAAGTAAATGTTGCTATTTCAGCTCACGGAAACTCAATAAGATTATTTAGGAAAGTAGTGGAAAATGCTTCAATTAAACAAACATGTTCATGGAACATTCCTTATGATAAATATTTTGAATATACTATAAAATCCAAATGAAAACAATAACAATTTTATCAGGTAAGGGGGGAGTAGGAAAAAGCTCAATAACAGCTTCCTTAGCTTTGCGGTTATCAAAAAAAAGACAAATAGTAGTGGCGGATTGTGATGTTGATGCTTCTAATCTGGCTATAATTTTGGGTATTCAAAAATTTGATGAAGAAAAAGAAATTTCAACAAGTTTAAAAGCATTCACAAATGCAAAAGCAAAAAATTGTGAAAGTATTATTGATATGTGTGCTTTTTCAGCAATTTCCTGGAATAAACAAAATCAAATTCCTGAAATAAACAAGTTTTTATGCGAAGGTTGTGGTGCCTGCAAATTACTATGTCCTGCTGGAATCGAATTAAAGAAAGTAAAGAATGCCAAAATCTTTGAATCAAATACAAAATATGAGTTTCCTATTGTCGCAGGCCAGTTAAAAATGGGCGAAAGTGGTTCTGGAAAGATTGTTGATGAAGTAAAAAACCAAGCTTACAAAAAAAATAAAGAAATACTGCTTATTGATTCAGCTGCAGGAATAGGCTGTCCGGTTATTGCTTCAGTTCAGAATTCAGATTTTGTTGTTGCTGTAACAGAACCAAATCCCTCTGCATTTTCAGATTTAAAAAGAGCGCTAATGATTGTCAATCATTTTCAGATTCCATATGGAATACTAATAAACAAATTCAATTTAAATGAAGAATTCAGCAAAAAAATAGAGGATTTTGCAAAAAAACAAAACACAAACATTTTAGGTAAACTACCTTATGATAAGAAATTTATTGAATCTCTGGTTCATCTAAAACCTCTAGTTGAATATGATAAAGATTATAAAAAACCTTTTGATAAAATTTTAAACAAAATATTGAAGCAAGTGGAAAATGGACAAATTTAAAAAATTAGAACAAATAAAAGAACAAATAAATAAATGCGAAAAATGCAGATTATACAAACAAGCAACAAAAGCAGTTCCTGGCTCAGGAAATTTCAATGCAGAGATAATGCTTGTTGGTGAAGCACCGGGAAGACAAGAAGATTTAAAAGGAGAGCCATTTGTAGGCAAAGCAGGAAAAATACTGGATGAACTGCTTAATTCAATAAATTTATCAAGAAATGACATATTTATAACAAATATAGTAAAACATCGCCCCCCTAATAATAGAAATCCTCAACAGGATGAAATTTCTTCTTGTTCTACATATCTGGACAAACAAATCTCATTAATAAATCCAAAAATTATCTGTTGTTTAGGCAATTTCGCAACTAAATACATATTAGAAAAATATAATTTAAAAGAGAAAATTCAGGGAATAAGCAAGATTAAAAGTAAGGTATTTCAGATTTCCACACTAACTGGAAAAATAAAAATAATTCCTTTATATCACCCGGCTGTTGCAACTTACAATCCAAATCAGTTGAAAGAATTAAAAGATGATTTTCTTATTATAAAGCAAGAATTAGAAAAAAATTAATGTGTATGCGCAGGTAACATATGTCCTACCCATTAGAATAATCTAGGAAAATCATAATAAACTTCTGCAGGAGTTTTATTATTCAAACTCGAATGATGTCTAAAGTGGTTATATCGCATTCTAAACAGCTCTAAATCCTTATTACAATAATGCAATTCATTAGATAATGTTCCAAAGAATCTCTCAATTTTACCAGTAGTTGTTGGGGAATGAATTGCAGTTCTAATATGCTTAATTTCTCCCTTCTGCACCATCTGTCAAATTTAGAGTGCTTGCTTCTCAATCCAAATACAGAACCATTATCAGTTAATACTTCTCTTGGTTGAGTATTTTTAATTATTAAACTATCTAACAAATTAGTAATAGAATGAGTAGAGATTCTATTTAACCCATATAATCCTAAACAATTTCTTGAACAATCATCAATTACAGCAAAACAATATTTATTTTTAATTTTCTGATCTGAAACATCCATTTGCCATAATTAAGATGTTTTCTCTGCCACCTGATATATTTAATTCTCTTTTTTCTTCTAGGATTTGGATTAGTTAAGTTATGTTTATTTAGTATTTTATTGACGGAAGTATGGCCCAACTTAACAAAATCTTTTATTTTGTCTTCTCCCCAACCAGTTCGTTTCTTAATTTCAATTACTCTTGATTCATTTTCAGAGGTTATTTTTTTAGTAATTGTTTTAGGCCTTGTTGATTTATCGTTCAAATCCCATTCAGAATTATTTAACCTATTAGTCCCTCTTCTGGGGGTTCTAATATTAAATTCATATCCATATTGTGCTAGAAGTATTTTTCTGCATTGATTATTTGTATGTCCTTTAATTCTTAACTTGAGATATTCTTTTCTTATTTCTTGTTTTTTCATAAAAAATCATAAGATTTTACATGAGAACTAATTTTCGGTTGCCTCAGGACATATGTCCCTAGGTCGCACATGGAATAATTTAATAGGTAAGTTTATAAATAATATCCGATTTATTATCATAATTATAAAAAAAGGTAAAAATGAGAGTTGCAATAAACGGATTTGGAAGAATTGGAAGACAGTTTTTTCAAGCATTTCTAAATAAGAATCCATTAGGAATCAAAGTAGTAGCAATAAATGATGTTGTTGATACAGAAACAATAGCCTACTTAATGAAGTATGACTCTGTTCACAGAGAATCAAGAAATTTCAGAGTTGAGGTAAAAAATGATTTCTTAGTTGTAAATGGAAAGAAATTTGTTATATATAATGAAAAAAATCCAGAACAGCTGCCATGGAAAGCTGAAAAAGTAGATTTAGTAATTGAATCTTCAGGAATTTTTCGTGACAAAGAATCTGCATCAAAGCATATTAAAGCAGGAGCGAAAAAAGTTTTAATTTCCGCACCTGGAAAAACCCCAGACATAACTATAGTCCCCGGAGTGAATCATGATGAATTGAAAAAAGAGCATCAGATTATTTCAATGGCTTCGTGCACAACTAATTGTTTAGCTCCTATGGTTAAAGTTTTAAATGACAATTTGAAAATAGAACAGGGATTTATGGTTACAACCCATGCATACACTTCAAGTCAGTCTGTTGTGGATTCCCCGCATAAAAAAGACCCGAGAAGAGGGAGAGCAGCAGCTGCAAATATTGTTCCGACTACAACAGGAGCAGCAGCAGCTGTAACAGAAGTAATTCCGGAACTAAAAGATAAATTAGACGGATATGCATTAAGAGTTCCTGTTTTAAATGGCTCAATTGTTAACTTAGTAACAGATATAAAAAAACAGGCTTCAGTTGAAAAAGTAAATGAATTATTTAATCAGGCTTCTAAAAAGCCTATGAAAGGAATTATTCAGTACACTGAAGAACCAATTGTTTCTTCTGATATAATTCATAATCCTTACTCGTGTATATTTGATTCTGCTTTTACTAAAGTTATTGGCAATACAATTAATACTGTTGGATGGTATGACAATGAGTGGGGATATTCCAACAGATTAATAGATATGTTAGGAATGATAAGAAAAAAATTATAAACAAGATGAAAACCCTGACAAATAATAATTTTAAAAACAAAGTTGTATTACTTAGATCTGATTTAAATTCAGATGTGGTAAATGGAAAAGTTAGAAATTCTGAAAGAATAAAGCAGTCAGCAAAAACAATCAGTTTCTTAAAAAAACAAAAAGCTAAAATTGTGGTTATAGCACATCAGGGACGTCCAAAAAAATATGATTTTACCTCATTAAAGCAACATGGAAAATTATTAAATAAATATACGAAAATTGAGTTTGTTCCTGATTTATTGGGAAAAATAGCTGAAAAAGCAATAAAAAATTTAAAATCTGGGAATGCAATAATATTAGAAAACATCAGAAAAGAAAAAGATGAATTCAAACCAGAAAAAGGCAAAAAAAATAAGATTGTTAAGTTTTTCCTTCCACTGATAGATGCGTATGTAAACGATGCATTTTCTGTATGTCATAGAAAACAAACTTCAATTGTTTCTTTTCCCAAATATGAAACAAGTTATGCAGGATTATTGCTGGAAAAAGAAGTTTCATCACTAAAAAAATTAAATGTAAAAAATGCTTTATTTATTCTAGGGGGAAGCAAACCAGAAGATAACCTGCTATTATTAAATAAAAACAAGATATTAACTTGCGGTATATTCGGACAGATGTGTGTTATTGCAAAAAACAATAGATTAGGGAAAGAAAATAATAAAATAAACAAAAAAATGGTGAAGAATTATGAAAAAAATCTTAAAAAACTAAAAAATAAAATAAACAAGAATATAAATACTCCTGAGGATTTTGCAGTGGAAGTTAATGGAAAAAGAAAAGAATTCTCATTAGAAAAATTTCCAACTGAATATGTCATTTATGATATTGGTAAAAAAACTCAAAAGCAATATGCAAAAGAAATAAAAAAAGCTAAAGTTGTATTTATGAAAGGCCCTGCAGGATTTGCAGGGAAAAAGAAATTTATAAAAGGGACTAAATCCTTGTTAAAAGCAATATCCAAATCAAGAGCCTTCTCTGTTTTAGGAGGAGGGCATTTAAATGAGGCGATAAATAAATCAAAAATAAATAGAAAAAAATTCAACCACATCAGCTTGTCTGGAGGAGCTTTGTTGAGATTTGTTGCAGGTAAAAAATTGCCTGGTTTAGAAGCCTTAAATAAAAAATGAAACACCACGAAATATATAATCTAATTAATAAACTACCAAAATCAGTAGAAGAAGCTGACAAAATAATAGTTCCCAGATTTGAAAAAAAATTTTCGCAAGTAACAATCATAGGCATGGGGGGAAGCTATATAGCTGGATTGATTATGCAAAATTTGTTGAAAAATAAAATAAAAGTAAATGTTTACAATACAATTCCAAAAATAATCCCTGAGTCATCTTTAGTAATATTGATAAGCTATTCAGGAAATACTAAGGAAATTTTGAATGCGTTTAACCAGCTAAAAAAAGAAAACTTGCTAGTCATTAGTTCTGGAGGAAAATTATTATTAACAGCATTAAAGAACAAGAAAAAAACCCTAAGAATTCCCTCTCATTTGCATCAGAGATTTACTCTTGTTTATTTACTAGTTCCATTAATAAACTTTTTTTCAAATTTTAAACTCCTTAAAAAAAGTTTAGTTAAAAAAATAATTAAATCGTTGAAAAAGAATAGAACCCAAATAGAACAGGAAGCAAAAAAACTAGCAGTAAAACTTGAAGACAAGCTTCCATTATTCTATGCATCTGAATTTTTTTATCCTATAGCATATAGGTTACAAACATCAATTGAAGAAGATGTGAAAATAATCTGCCATTCGAATGTTTTTCCAGAAATTTTTCATAATGAATTGGAATCTTTAGATGAAAATTCCCATCCAGTATTAATATTAGATAAAAACGATGTAAAACCTTATAAAAAACAAATTGAATTTTTTAAAAATCACATAAAAAATTACTATGAGATTAAATTTAACAAAACATCAAAACAAATAAGATTGTTTTTATTGGTTTATTTTACAGATTTTTTAGGTTATTACTTATCACTAATTAAAAAAAATAAAATATTCATGGGGGAAACGCCGGTTTCAGATGGAATTAAGGAGCTATAAAATGGATGAAATTTTAGAAAAAGCTTTTGAAAAATCAGTTTATTCATTAAAAAAATCATTTTCAAGATATGGCTTGTTTGCTTCAGGCGGAAAAAACGGATACAAGGGTGTATGGGCTAGAGACAGTATGATTTCTTTGTTAGGTGCAAGTTTAATTGAAGATAAAAAAGATAAGTTCAAAAAAATTTTCAAGAAAAGCTTAATAACATTAGGTAATGCACAAAGCGATAAAGGACAGATTCCAAATGCAGTTCACAGTTTTGATAAAGGTAAGGAAATAAACTACCTCTCAATTGATTCAAGTTTGTGGTATATTATTGGGCATTATATATATGAAAGCAGTTTTAATGATTCACGATTATTTAATAAGTATAAATCTAACATAAACAAAGCTTATACTTGGCTGACTTATCAGGATATGGGGGAAGATTTGATGCTGGAACAATTGCCAACAACTGACTGGCAAGATGCATTTCCGCATAAATATGGCAGAGTTCTGAGCACCCAGGCTTTATATTATAAAGTTTTAAAATTATTAGGAAAAGAAAAAATAGCCAGAACTTTGAAAAACAGAGTTAATAATAACAAAGAATATCAGCTATGGAATGGCAGCTATTATTATGCATACAGGTGGAAAAACCATAACCGATACAAAGAGATAGGAGACTTTTTTGATTCATTCGGAAACTTATTTGCAATAATTTCGGGATTAGCTACAAAACAAAACACAAAAAAGATATTGTCATATATAGAGAAAAACAAGATTGATAAACCCTATCCAGTTAAATCAATTTATCCTCCGATTACCAAAGATAGCAGATACTGGCAAGATTATTATTTGGATTGTGAAGCAAAAAAACCTTATCATTATTCAAATGCAGGAATATGGCCCTTTTTAGGGGGATTTTATATTCTTGCATTAATAAAAGACAAACAGTTTAAAAAAGCTAAACAAGAATTAAAATCATTAGCAAAATCAAACACAAAAGGAAATTTATTCCCTGAATGGATTAATCCTAAAACAAAAGAAACTCATGGCATATATCAGGCATGGAGTGCAGGAATGTATATTTTAGCTTACAGCTCTCTCCATAAGAACAGAGTTTTGAATATCTAATTTCTTCATAGTTATGTCTGCCATTTTTTTAGCTATAATATTATAATCTAAATTTTTTTGAACATGCTTTCTTGCTTCTCTACCCATTTTGTTTCTCAATTTACTGTCAGTTAATAATTTTAAAGTATATTTAGCTAATTCATCAATATCAGCTCTGTAAGCAAAAGTTTTTGGAGAATCAAACTTAACCTTCATTTTCTCTTTAAATCCCATATGGGGATAAACCCACTCTTCTTCTAACTTAATTTCTTCAGCTACCTTAGCTAAAAATCCTGTTTTATTATGGATTATTGTTTCTCCGGGCCCCATTTTATCAATTGAAATAACAGGAGTTCCACAAGACATTGCTTCTACATGTATCATTCCATACCCTTCGAGTCTGGATGGAGCTGCATAAACATCAGCAGCATTTAATAAATGAACCATAAATTCCTGACTAAATTCATCATCAAAAAAAGAAACTTTATCTCCTATTCCCAATTCATAAGCTAATTCCCTCTCATGATCATGCCACTCATCTGCACACTCGCTTGGCCATGACTTGCAAATATACTTCCAATTTTTAAATTCATTATCAATTTGAGTAAGAGCATGCATCATCTCTTGAGCTCCTTTAGAAGTAACATCTCCTCCAACAGTAAGTATCATCTTTTCATGTTTCTTGACTCCGAACATCTTCCGGATAGCATTTCTTAAAGATTTTTTTCTCAGTGGTCTAAACAAACCTGTATCAATTCCAATATGCATCGGAACAATTTTACTGACATCAACACCATCTCTCTTATAAATCTGTTTCACCCAATCACTTGTCGTAAACATTAAAGGTAACTTATTAAATTCCTCCTGATAATTTGCAACCCAGCCGTCAGAATTAAACCAGGGAACAGGAGTTATACCATGTTTCATTGGTTCCTGAACAATCTCCGGAACATTTCCCCAGAATCCAATTCCAAATGCAGCGTCAGGTTTCAAATGATTAAGATAAAAAGTTTTTTGGATTCCCTCTTGGAAATGACAAGGGATTGCCTCATGACTATGATTAAGAAGTCCTTGATAAAGCAGATGTCCTTGCAGACTTTGCCCATCAGGTTCAGGGGGATATGCGTAAAGTACTAAGCACCTCATTTTATTTTTTGAATACTGAAAGATTCAAATTTTGAACAAGATCTTTGCTCGAAACTTTTTTTATCAAATCCATAAACATCTTGAACAATTTGTTTTTTATTCAAAAAATCTAGACGATTTAACTTTATAAACTTATCTGATTTTGTCTGCGCTTTCGCAATTTGCGAAACAAATTCATAAGCAAAGAAAAAAATCTCATTTGTAAAAAGTTCACCATTGTTAACCAGATCCAAAACAGCTTTATGAACATCAACATGCCTTTTATGGCCATACTCTCCATTAGCTCCATGGGTGAATATCATATCAAAGAATTTGTCGTCGATAAATTGCTTAATTCTTGATGTAACTTCGTCCAAAGATAAATCATTCAGTTGATCATCTTCTAAATCTGACATAAAACATTTAGCTTTGAAAATCTTGCATGCTTTCCTGAATTTTGGTTCGCGGTCTTTATCATCTTTCCTGCACAAAGAAATAATTGTTGTACTCCATTTATCTTTGTTCATCAGCAAAGTTCCTCCCATCCAGATTGTTTCATCATCTGGATGAGCAACAATCACCAAAACTTTTTTCTTTGACTCTGTCTTTTTGTTCATAATGCAAATCAAAACATTTTTAATTAGATAAATCTTTCTATATTCAATAAAAGAGGAAGATGGATTTTGATATTGTAACTTTTGGAAGTGCAGTTGTTGATATATTTGTTGATACAGATATAGCTGAAAAAGGAAAATTCATTGCTTATCCAGTCGGAAGTAAGATTCTAATGAAAAATCTGAGATTTGATATTGGAGGTGGAGGAACAAACACAGCTGTTGCATTTTCTAGACTTGGATTAAAGACAGGCTTCATAGGAAAAGTAGGGAGGGATATGGATGGAAAAGAAATCTTGGAAATGCTAAGAAAAGAAAAAATAAAATTTCTTGGGAAAATTGACAAATATGGAATTTCAGGACACAGCATAATCTTAGATAGCAAAGAACACAACCGGACAATACTAACCTATAAAGGAGTTAATGATAATCTTAGATTTAATGAACTTAACTTAAAAAAAATAAACACAAAATGGTTATATTTTTCTTCATTATTAAGAGAAAGTTTTGAAACTCAAAAAGAACTTGCTTCTGTTCTGGTAAAAAAAGGAACTAAACTGGCATTTAACCCAAGCTCATACCTAATCAAAAGAAAAAATTTAAAACCGTTGTTAAAACTAACTGAAATATTAATTTTAAACAAAGAAGAAGCATCAATGCTTGCAAAATCAAAAAACCTGTTGAAAGGATTATTTTCACTTGGTCCTAAAATCATAGTAATAACCGATAAAAATAAAAAGGTTAAAGCTTATGATGGTAATAAGGTTTACACACTAAAACCGCACAAAATAAAAGTGGTGGAAAGAACAGGAGCAGGTGATGCATTTGCATCTGGTTTTACTGCAGGGATAATAAGAAACAAAGGAATTCAGGAAAGTCTTGAATTGGGATTAAAAGAATCAGAATCAGTAATAAAGTATTTTGGCGCAAAAAATAAATTAATAAAAATGAATTTATAATGATAAAGACAAAGAAAGTTAGTTTAAACAAAATATTAGAAAAAGGTAAGGCAATCTATTTGGCTTACGACCAGGGATTAGAACACGGACCAACTGATTTTAACAGCAAAAATGTTGATCCATTGTATATAATGGATTTAGCAAAAAAAGGCAAATTTACTGGATTGATACTATTAAAAGGAATAGCTGAAAAATACAATGAGGAAATTAAAAAATCCAGAATTCCACTCATATTAAAATTAAATGGAAAAACTAATCTGGTTGATGGCGAACCTATTTCCTCTCAGTTGTGCAGTGTTGACGAAGCTATAGAATTAGGAGCTTCTGCTGTAGGATATACAATCTATATTGGGAGTCAGCATGAAAGTAAGATGCTGGAAGAATTTGAAAAAATTCAGACTGAAGCACATGATAAAGGATTACCAGTAATTGCATGGGTTTATCCAAGAGGAAAAGAGGTTATGACAAAAAAAGGTCCTGAATTAATGGCTTACGCAGCTCGAACAGGATTGGAAATCGGGGCGGACATAATAAAAATAAAGTATAATGGAACTAAAAAAGATTTGAAATGGGCAGTTAAGTCAGCAGGAAAAACAAAAGTAGTTATTGCAGGGGGAATGAAAAAAGATGAAACAATGGTCCAAAAGCAGGTAAAGGAAATTATGAATTCTGGTTGTATTGGTTTGGCTATAGGGCGAAATATATGGCAGTCCAAAGATCCAATGAAAATGACTAAAAATCTAAAAAAGATTATATGGGGTTGATTTATGAAACCTTTATTTGTAATTAATCTTAAAACTTATCAGCAAGGCAAGAAAGCTGTTGAGTTAGCTAAAAGAATTGACAAAACAAGCAAAAAACAAAAAAAAGTTAAAATAATTCTGGGAGTTCAGGCATCTGATATTTATGAAATATCAAAAGCTACTAAATTGGAGATTTATGCCCAGCACGTAGATTATGTTAAACCAGGAAGACATACTGGTTTCATCTTGCCAGAAGCTGTAAAAAGTGATGGTGCAAAAGGAACATTCCTAAATCATTCAGAACATAAAATAAATTTAAGAACAATAAAGAAATCAATAGAAAGATGTAAGGAAGTCAAATTAAAAACTCTTGTTTTTGCATCCTCATTAAAAGAAGCTAAAAAAATATCAAAATGGAATCCGGATTATATAGCATACGAACCTCCCGAATTAGTTGCAGGTAATGTTTCGGTTTCAAAAGCTAAACCTGAAATAATTAAGAAATTAGCAAAGAGAATAAATACTAACTTACTCATCGGAGCTGGGATTAAAACCAAAAATGATTTTGAAACTTCATTGAAATTAGGAGCTAAGGGAATTGCAATTTCATCAGCAATAACAAAAGCAAGAAACCCGGAAAAAAGACTTAAAGAATTTTTAGATATTTAATTAGATAATCTGTAATCTAAATTGTTCTTATCGCATTTTTCTGATACTTCGTAACTATTTGATATCATCATAGCAAAATGTCAAAGAAAAAGGATTATCTGCCTGTTCTAAAATTCTCAAAACTCTTCCTTATGAAAAAAATTTTCATATCAGTAAAAAAATCTTTTCACCCGTTATCTTTTTTATCTTTTCTCTCTTTAACTTAAACTTATTTTCAACATTATACAAACCAATACCAAGAAAGTATTTTTAGGGATATTATGGATTGGAAAAAATATAATAAGATTTGTGCACTTATAAATAATTACCTATCTTATTTTTTAAAACTTTAATCAGTTCAGGTTCATTTTTATAATACTCATCAGGAATATTAAAAACAATTATTTCTTTATCTGTATTAAACTTTTTTTCAATGAAATCTTTATGTTTTCGCTCCATGACAAAAATCTTATCAGCCCAGTCTATTGCTTCCTGAGAAATAAAAGTTCCAGATAATGGAGATATTCCTGCAGATTTAGCTTCATATTTATAATTTTTATTAATTAGTTCTTCAGCAGTGGGGCTTCTCTGCTGATTAGCAGTGCAGACAAATAGTAATTTCATCACAAATGGCAAGTCCAACCGCCATCAATAGTAATTATCGAACCATTCATATATGATGATTCATCAGAAGCTAAGTATACTGCTAATCCTCCAATTTCATCAGATTTGCCAGCTCTTTTTAATGGAACTGAATTTTGAATATTTTGCTTCATTTGCTTATCTTTTAATAAATTCTTAGTCATAGGAGTCACAAAAACTCCCGGACAAATTGCATTTGCAGTTATGTTTGGAGCTAAATCCAATGCTAAAGATTTTGTTAACTGAATCACTGCTCCTTTTGAAGCATTATATGCAGCTGAACCGGCAAAAGCATGGTGCCCTGCAATTGATGCAATATTTATTATCTTCCCTTTTTTCATTTTTTTAGAAACATGTTTTGCCATTAAAAAATATCCTCTGACATTAACCTCAATTAATTTGTCCCATTTTTCCTGTTCAGTTTCTTTTATAGGAGTGGGATAAAAAACTCCCGCATTATTAATCAGTATATTTATTTTACCTAAATCTTTTTCAACACTATCAACTGCTTTTTTAATTTGCTCTTCATTAGAAACATCAACTTCATAAAGTTTAGATTTTGTTTTTAATTTCTTTACATAATCCGCTTTTTTAATATCAAAAACAGCTATTTTACACCCTTGTTTTGATAAAGCTTCAGCCATAGATTTGCCTAAACCTCCTCCAGCTCCGGTGATTATAGCAACTTTATCTTTTAATTTAAACATTTTCTCTTTTTTAGTTATTTAACAAATCAAATGAGCTATTTAAATCTTATGAGCAAATTTTTTATTATTCTCAGCTTCTAAAGCAGTAATTAAACTTGAATAAGCTTCATTAAATCCAAAATCCTGCCCATATTTACTAGCTATTGAATTTGCAAAATTTTTCATAACCTCTTTACAACTATCTTTATAAACTTCTTCCCTATTTTTCAGTCTTAATTTGACTTTGATTTTCTTAGAAACTTTATACTCTTTACCTCTTCCTTTTATTATCTTCTTAATTTTTTTAAACCGGACATTATTAAAAATATTTTTTAATTTTTTAAATTCATTTTCATTAAGCATTCCATAAATTTTTAATTCCATAGGAATCCATCCGCCAACTTTAACATGCCCTTTATCAAATGAAATTGTATATGAAGTTTCTTCAATCTCACCTGGCTTTGTAAAAGAATGAATATAACTTGCCAAACATTCATCATAAACAGCTAAGCATGAAACCTGGTCTTCAATATTTTTATTTCTTTTAACTGAAGCTGAGACAATCTTCTTAACTTTCTGATTTAGCAAATAAGAAAACAAATCAAAAAAATGAACTCCGTGCTCAATCCATATTCCTCCTGATTTTCTCTTATCCCAAAACCAGTGTTTCTCAGACAAATGAGAATCACTTGCAAAATTCTTAAACACAATATTCTGAGGTTTGCCTAAAATTTCTTCATTAAATAGTAATTTTAATTTTTTTATGAGGGGATTTTCTCTTAGTATATAATCAATTTTAAATTTCACCTTATGCTTTTTCAATTCTTCTTTAATCAAATCAGCTTCCTTCTTTGTTATTGACAAAGGCTTTTCAACTAAAACATTTTTTCCTGCTTTAACTGATTCTAAAGCCATTTTGCCATGTAAAAAAGGAGGAGTTGCAATAACAATTATATCTATTTCTTTATGTTTAATCAACTGAGTATAATCTGTAGAAAAATAAGGAATTTTGTATTTTTTGGATAATTTGACTAATTTTTCTCTGCTTCTTGAAAATATCCCATACACCTTAACATTTTTCAAATCTTTGTAAGATTCGATTAAAAACTGTCCGAATTTTCCAGTTCCGATTACACCCACATTTAATACCTCTTTCATATATCAAAAAGATAAAACAGCATTATAAAGGTTTTGATAAACAAGATAAGGAATAACCTCTAAACATATGTGCTCCTTTTTAGATGTAAATTTATAAAAACACCATATTAACCTAAATTATTTTAAATTTTAATTAAAACTATCCTTACTTTTGATAACCCTATTTAATTTAACAATCCTCGAGCTGTATTTAATTATTAAATTTTTTAAAAAATAGCCCCTATTTAACTCTAAACATAAATCCTATTAAAGATAGACAAGTCATAAAAACATATTTAAATGAATTAATGTTTACTTATTTAACAAAAGAGGAAGATGGAAACTGAAAAAAGACCCTGGGGTAATTTCAAGCAATTTGTTCTAAATAAAAAATGCACTGTTAAGATTTTAGAAGTTAAACCTAAACAGAGATTATCTCTACAAAAACATAAAAAAAGAAAGGAGATGTGGTATGTTCTCGAGCCAGTAAAAATTCAGAAAGGCGATAAGATTTTCAAAGCGAAAAAAGATGAATTGATTGAAATCCCTAAAAAAATCAAACATAGATTAATCGGATTAAGCAAAAAAGGCAGGGTATTGGAAATATCTTTAGGAAAATTCAGTGAAAAAGATGAAATAAGATTGGAGGATGATTATGGCAGAAAATAAAGTTATAGCCGTAGATTTGGGAGGAACTAATTTAAGAGTTGGGTTAGTTATTAATAATAAAGTAACTGAATATATCAAGGTCCGAACCCCAAAAACCAAAAAAAAACTGATTAATGAACTATTTAATAATATCTCAAAACTTATTGAACCTGGAACAAAAGGAATTGGAATTGCTTCACCAGGTCCATTGATTAATGGCATAATAAAAAATCCTCCAAATCTCCCATTAAAAAATTTTAATTTAAAAAAAGCTTTGCAAAAAAAATTTAAATTAAAAACTGAAGTTGAGAATGATGCCAACTGCGTTGCTTTAGCTGAGTCAAAAGTAGGATGTAAAAAAAATAATTTCTTTGCTCTAACACTAGGAACAGGAATTGGAGGAGGAGTGATAATTAATGGAAAATTATATACTGGAGAGGGATATGCCTCCGAACCAGGACATATTATTTTAGACCAAAATAAAGATTTTGAAACTTTGTGGAAAGAAAAAATAAAAAATGCAAAAAAACATTTTGGAAAGAAGATAACAATAAAAGAGATGATTGAAAAAAGGGACAAATTTAGTAAAAAAGCATTGGATGGCATAATAGATGTAATTGCAAAAGGAACTGGCTCTTTAATAAATGTATTTGACCCTGAAGTAGTTATTTTAATGGGAGGAATCAGGGAAACTGGAAATGCTTTTCTAAAACCTCTGAAAAAGCAGACAAAAAAATATGTTTTGCTACCAAGAAAGCCAGATATTCAGTGGAGCAAAATTAAGCATCCTGGCATATTAGGTGCTTCTTTATTGATAAAATGAAACCAAGAATAATTCAGACAAATAAATTAAAAGAAAAAACTTATGGAGATACTAAAGTTACTGACATAATTGATGCAAAAAAATGGCCTTTTAGTATAGCTAAAATTAAAAAAATTGGCAATAAAATAAAAGAAGGTTATGATAAGACTGATACTACTTATTATGTATTAAAAGGAAAAGGTATATGTGTAATTAATGGTAAAAAACATAAGATAAAGAAAGGAGATTGTATTATTTACCCAAAAGGAACTTCATATAAACATCTCAAAGGATTAACCTTACTAGCTATTTCATTACCTCAATTCAACAGAAAAAAAAGAGTGTATACAAAATGATAAAAAAAGTTAAATGCCCAGTCAGAATTGATTTTGCTGGAGGCACAACAGATATTAAATCCTTTTCTCATAAATATGGAGGTGTTGTGTTAAATGCAGCAATTAATAAGTATGTAACAGGAAAACTTATTGCAACAAACAAAAAAGTTTCCTTAGAATATTCTGCTCAAATACCAACTTCATCTGGCTTAGGAACTTCTGGAGCAATGACTTTGTTATGGTTAGCATTAATCAATAAAACCAAAGACAAAAAAGAATTGGCTGAACAAGTTTATGGAATCTCAGTTGCAAGAGGTATTGGAGAATCAGATGGAAAACAAGATCAGTATGCAGCTGCATTTGGAGGAATTAATTTAATGAGTTTCAAAAAAAATAAAGTTAATATTAAAAACCTTAAATTAAAGAAAAAAACAATAAAACAATTGGAAAAAAATTTAATTCTTGTATATACTGGAAAACCTCATTTTTCAGGTGACGCAAACAAAGCTATGATTGACAACTTAAAAAAGGGGAAAAATGTGAAAAATCTGAAAAAAATTAAAAAAATAGCTTTAGATATGGAAAAATATCTAGAAAAGAATAATCTTGGCAAATTCTCAGAATTATTAAATAAAGAAACCGAGCAAAGAAGACAATTATCCGATATAACCGTCCCAAAATCAACTGAGAAAATAATCAAAAAAGGATTAAAATATGCTGATGCAGCAAAAGTTTTAGGTTCAGGAGGCGGAGGTTCAATTTTATTTTATGGAAATAAAAATAAAATTAAAAAACAATTTAAACATCCCATTGAATTTAAATTTGACTGGAAAGGATTGAAATATTTATGAATAATCATCCACTCTAAATTTCTGCCTGTCATTCTGATATAATGGAGCAGAAACAAGTTTCAAATTTCTCATAGAATCATACTTTTCTATAAACCTTTTTGTGATATATTCCCTAGTGGATTTTATTGCAGCTTTTTTTAATGCTTTCCTCATTTCTCATAAATATCCAGCAGCATCTTTCTTCAGTAGACAGATAATCAGGTAATTTTTACAGAGTTATCAATATGCCATTTAATTTCATTCTAATCAAAAAATCTTTCCAATCCTCAGAAGGAATTCCTCTATTTATTTGAATACCCTTATAGGCGAATATTTCCCAGTCAGCAACTATACTCTTCATATTAATTAGAAACCGATTTTTATATTTTTCTAAATTTTGGCGCTGTCCGGAAAGGCATAAATTTCAATTAGGCAAAAAATAAAGTTTACATT
>CAZQGH010000019.1:0-22922 GCA_964592915.1 Candidatus Woesearchaeota archaeon
AGATAACAAACCTTTTTATTTGAAGATTTACAAAATATTTAGTTCAAAAATAACTTCTGAAAATATTTTTGAACCAGATTTAAATGAAAATCCTTGTGCATATAAATCGGATTATTCTATGTTCATTAATGCTGAAGGAAAATATATCTTATGCCCTTCCATACCTTGTCAAGATATTGCAATCGCAAAAGTGCAAAAAGATAATTTTGAAGATGCGGTAAAAAAGAAAAATGAATTAGAATTCCAAAAAATTAGATTCAATGATTTAAAGGGTTGTTTAGGTTGTAGATATTTTGAATTATGTTTAGGAGGGTGTAGGGGAGAAGCAAAAATTTTAAGTGATTCATTTTTATCCCCTGACATAAATTCTTGCTCTTTAATGAAAATTGCAGAAAGAATAATTTATCCTTCTCTGCCTAAGGAAATTTCAAATATATATTTAGAAAAAATAAGACGAGATAAAAAATTTCCTAAAACAGATTTAAAGAACTTAGATGAAATGAAAAGTAATATTCAAAAAAGATACACTCATTCCTAATCTCAAAAAAGAAGTTTTTGCTATTTGTTTTCTTTCAGGAAAATCGCGAGTCTCTCTTTGGGGTGGAAAAAATTTAATTATAAATTTCAAAATCTTTGATTTTGACTAAATGTGCGAAGCACGAAAGCACACATCTCCTAATAGGGGCGGGTGGTCGGGGGTTTTAAAGTGTCCTCTTTACTATCTTTTTACTCATTATCTTTGGCTCACGATTGAGTTGAACATCGCGATTAAAGAAAGTTTTTTCTTCCTCGTGAAGCGAAGCGGAACAGAGCTGAAGAAAAAATTTGGGTGGAGAAGTCTGCAAGACTTCGGAACTCTTTAATCGCTGTTCAACTCTCCTGAATACTTGGAAGGATTGATTTTTAGTGCAACGATGCCGAAGGCAAAAAATCAAAGTCGTGAGCCATATTAATTTTAAAGAGGACACTTTAGGACGGCGGGTTCCGTTCGCAAAACCCATTAAATAAGAGATGTGTGCTTTCTTTTTGATTCTTTTTTCTAAAAAGAAAATAAATTTTTTGGGGTGGAGAGACTCGCTTTTGCTTCTTTTTCTAAAGGAAGATTAAATTTTTGAAGAATTTGAAAGAGAAAACTTAATAAATATGTTGATACTTAGGAGTTTATGGAAGATTGTATATTTTGTAAAATTATTGCAGGAAAATCTCAGTGCTGGAAGGTTTATGAAGATGATTTAGTTATTGCTTTTTTTGACATATATCCTGCGTGTGAAGGTCATACGCTTGTTGTTCCGAAAAAACATTATAAAAATATTTATGATGTTCCTGAAAAATATCTCAAAAGAATCATGGTTGTTTGTAAAAAATTAGCCATTCATTACAAAAAAACTTTGGGAGTTAAAGCGGTTAATCTTATACATGGAAGTGGAAAGGATGCTCAACAAGACGTCTTTCATTTCCACTTTCATCTAATCCCGAGAAAAGATTCTAAAAAAGATAACTTTAAACTCTACTATGATCCTAAGCATAAGGAACTAGCCGATAAATTCGAAACAATTCTAGAAAAAATTAAATCTAAAAAATTTGATGATTCAAAATCTGATTAACAAATCTTGTTCTTTCATCTCCTGAGATATAAAAAATAGAATCTACTTTTATCTCTCCTAATTTTTTCGGAGAAACAAAACCAATTGTATCTAATCCATCTTTGCCACTAGGCAATATCCCTAAGAATGTAAATCCTTTTTCGTAAAGTTTTCTTAATTCTTCCCCATTACAATCTTTAATATTAATCACAACAGGCTTTTCTTCAACTATAGGCATTTCATTGTCTTCATCTAAAGTTTTAATTTCTAAATTTCCTCCAATTGACGAATACAATCTCCTCATTTGATCATAGAATTCTGAGTAAGGGGTTTTAATCTTAAAACCTCCTTTTTTATTCCAACCAAGCACTAATTCTAAAGAGTATCTTCCTTTCTTAAATTCTCCTTCATTAACAGAATAAGGATTTACTGATAAGGACAAACCTAATGGAAAAAATCTTTCATCATAAAGGCGCTGAGAAATTGACTGCCTTAAAGATACATAAGAGACAATCCTATCAATAGAATTGTCCTGTTCGGCATCTTCCATACGCGTATCAAATAATCTTCTTCCCACACCTTCTCCACGATAAGATTGATCAACGATAAAACCTCCAAAAATTCCACAATTGTTTATGATTTGTACTCCTGCATGACCCACTATTCTTTTGCTTTTAAGAGCAATGTAAGAAACATATTTTCCTGTCTCAAGATCTCTTTTTAATTCTCCATCCCCTCTTTTTACAATTGCACTATTTGGAAAAGTTCTTGCAATAAGATTAAGTACTTCATTTGATTCATTGGGTCTTGCTTTTCTTATCATATCTTCATGGCCTGGCAAGGGCTTATTATTTTAAATCCGATCTCTTCTAACTTGTAGAGCCATTTAATTCCATTCAATTTTTCATTTACTTTCAAGTGCATAGGGTGAAAATCTGAATGTATATATTCTGTTGAAAAAAATAATGAACCACCAATTTTTAATGCATCAAATATTTTTTTAGCATGTTTTTCTGGATCGACAACATGTTCGAATACATCTTCGGCAGAAATAATATCATAATAATCCTTTCTTAAACCTAAATCTTCTATATTCTCTGTAGATTCAATAAATTTAATAAGGTTATATTTTTCTCCCAGCAATCTCCTTAATTTAAACTGTGCAAAGTCTAATGTTTTTGATGGTAAATCTAAAGCGTGAGCTTCATTGGCTCCAGCAAGAACAGACAACAAGGAGATATCAGCAGTTCCGCAACCATATTCTAAAATTTTCTTATTTTTTGCCTGAGAAGCAATAGCTATCATTCCAGCCTGTTTCATTTTATCTTTCATATGCCAATCTTCTAGTTCAAAAATATAGCCTTTTGTTGTTTTATAGAATTCTACTTCTTTATTTGATCCATTAAAATATTTCCATTCCCGGGCAATATTTTCAGTTGCATTTTGTATCTGAACATTAACATCTTTTATATCCATTCCAAGATATTCTGAAATTATATCTTTTCTCAATTTTTCATTAAATAAATATTCATAATCTCTCAATAACCCTATATCCTCATTTTCTTCAATTTTTGTTTTTATGAAGCTGTAATTAGAATCTTCTCCCCAAATTACTTCTCCCTTATTTCTTATGGTGTGGATATAGCTAAAATATATATCCTCCGCGTCAAATTGAGATTTATATGTTTTTAATAATCTCATTTTATCTCGAATATTTGAAAATGGCAATACTATCTTTTTAAGCTTCAGGTTAAGATTGTCTATATATTCTTTTTTAATCTCTGAAAAAGTGAATTCTCCAGCATAAGGCTGATCTTCATAAAATAATATATTTTTGTTTATATTCATAAAATCTAAGGCGATTTCCCTGAGGATTATATGGTCTTTATGTTTTCCGATTCCTAACGGGAATAAAAAGAAGGCACCCATATTTTCCTTTACTATCTCAGATATTCGATCTTTTACTTTAATGTAAAATTCGTCTTTTGAAAAAGGTTCATGGACTTTTAAAAATGTTTTTTCTCTCCTCAAAGAGGGTTCTGGGTAGTCTAAGAAAATTATTTTTACCCCTAATTTGTCCATAGCAATTTTCTCCTCCGCTTTTCTAATTCTTGTAACCTTCTCTTTGCCACCCTTTTCTTGGTTTAAAATTGTATAACTTGATAGAGAAAAAACATTATATACTGTAATATTCTCTCCTAAAATTTTATTTAATATTGATCCTCCTAGGGATAATGCTATATCGTCTGAATGCGGTGAAAAAATTATTACTTTATTCATTTTAAAACTTCCTTCAATTTTTTAGCATAAATTATTTCATTGTTTAAATATAATTCATTTTTTTCTTTAAATTCTTTTATTTTCTTCAAGAGATCTTTCCTATCTATATTTTTTACCTTTAGGGATAGGTCTATCAACTCCTTAATGATTTTTCTATCCAGAGAATTTTTATTATTTAGATTATCAAAATCATCATATATTTTATTGATCAATCTAACTCTTTTGGAGATAATTTCTTCAATTTTGTCTCTAAGATTTATAGAAGAATAATCTTTTAAAAGAGCTGTCATTATTTTTCCTTTTTCTTCAAAAATTAATTGTTTTCTGATTAAAATGCTTTTTATTTTTGATTTGTGAAAAATTTTAAATCCTGAATTTATAACTCTAGCATTATAGGTCTTTCTACAATTTTCAAACCATAGCCAATCTTCGTCAAACCAATTTGAAAATAATCCTCTTTCTAATAGACTGTTACAACAAAAGAATGCGCCACCGCTTAATTCCTCTCTTTGAGGGAATAAGACAACTTCATCTTTAAATTCTGGTAATAAGTCTGTGTAATTTTTGATTATATTCTCAGTTTTATGTTTACACAATTTATATATCTCTTCAATGTAATCATTTCGGATTTCTGATTCGGGAGACTTTATCTTAAGATATAATTCTATCCATTCAAGCCTTGATAAATCTGGAGATCCTTGAATATTTATTTTTCCCAAATAGTTTTCTTTTAAGCGGTTTTTCATAAACTTAAAGGTTTCTTCAATGGGATATATATCATCATCGAAAAAAATAGTTGCGTTGGATCCTTCTGAATATGCAAGGCTTGCTAGCATTCCCAAACTTCTGGCATTTCCCAAATTCCACTTGGAAACACCTAATTTCAGAGGAATCTTGGTTTTTTTAATATTAGATTTACTTAGCAAAACTATTCTCTCTTTGTGATTTAATGCTAGTTTTTTAAGCATGGTTGAAGATGCATTGATTGTGGAATCATCTATTATAATCAATTTATTTAAGGGAATATTAGAATTAAGAATAAACTCAAAATTATTATTTCCTTTTTCTGGATTTCTTGTGGGGATAACTATATTAAATTTCATAATTTTACTCCTAATTCTCTTGATATTTCTTCTCTGCCATGACAGTTTGAACAAGACATACAAGGATCTGGTCCTGAACCCTGACAAGACCATGTCAATTCAAGAGGGATTTTTAATTCTAAGCCCTTTTTAACAACCTCTAGTTTTGACATATTTAACAACGGCTGTATTATCTCTAATTCATAATTAGGATAACTATCCTTAATTATTTTATTCAAACCTTGATAAAATATATCTCTTGCATCTGTTGCATGAGCTAAGTCATCCTTATTTTGTCCACCAACAATTTTACCAATCCCATTATTTCTTGAGAAGGCTATAGCCATTGAATAATAAAGTAGATTATCTGGTGTAAATTGAACAGGTCTTCCAGCATATCTTTCACCAATTATTATGGGATACCTTATAATATAGTTGGGTATTCCTTCTCTCGCACTTATTTCTTCTATTGCCTTTATTTCTTGATCTGGTTGCCCATCATATCCAAAAGATAATGAAACGCAATCTACTCCTTTCTGTTTTTCTAAAGCCATAGCTACATAAGAGTCTATTCCTCCTGAAAATAATATTAATGATTTTTTTCTCATAGATTTACATTCATATCATGACTTATAAGTTTTTCTATTTTTATACCTTTCTAGTAGTAATGGATAAAAAATTTTAAGTACTACCTGAAACAAAGTTTCAGACCCTATGTTTTCCTTCAGAAAAACTGCGAGTCTCTATTTGGGGTGGAAAAAATTTAATTATAAATTTCAAAATCTTTGATTTTGACTAAATGTGCGTAGCACGAAAGCACACATCTCCTAACAGGGGTGGGTGGTCGGGGTTTTTAAAGTGTCCTCTTTACTAACTTTTTACTCTTTATATTTGACTCACGATTGAGTTGAATGCCTATTACCCTTACTTATACTATAAAAATGTTTAAATAATATGATTTCCCATACTTTTAATGACTAATGAGAATCATAGGGATTATGATGGGAATGATGAAGAACTTCTAAAACTTGAAAAAGAACTTCAATTAAGAAAATATTCTAAAAAAACAATTAAAAAATATACAGATGTTGTTGAAAAATTCTTGGATTCCGGCAAAACAGCTAAGGAATTCATATTTTTATATAAAGACAAATCAAGAAATACAATAAGAGGAATTTATTTTGCATTACAATTTTATTATAAAAATATTCTTAATAGAAGGTTTGAAGAGAAAATTCCTCTTGTTAAAGAGAAAATTAAACTTCCTGTTGTTTTGAATAAAAAAGAAATTAGCGAGATGATTAGTAAAACTAATAATTTGAAGCATAAGTTAGTATTGATGTTTTTATATTATGCAGGATTGAGGTTAAGCGAAGTTAGAAATTTGAAGTGGGGAGATTTGGATTTTGAAAGGAAAATTATCCATCTAATAAAAACAAAAGGAGAAAAAGAAAGGGTAGTATTTTTGCATAATAAATTGATTGAAGTTTTAAAAAGAAGGGGTTTACAAGAGAGTGGATTAGTATTTTTATCAAACAGAAATAAAAAATACTCTGAAACAACTATTCAAAAAATAGTAAAAAATGCTGTAAAAAAAGCTAAAATAAATAAAAAAGTGACTCCGCATACTCTAAGACATTCATTTGCAACTCACTTGTTAGAAGCTGGAGCAGATATTCGGTACATACAAAAGTTATTAGGACATAAATCCTTGCAAACAACCCAAATTTATACCCATGTTGCAAATAAAGATATAAATAAATTAGCTGGTTTATTATAAAAATGTCCGGGAAAAAACAGAAGGAAGAAAAAACAATTCAGGAATTACTGGAATTTGGAATAATTAACTTAGACAAACCAGCAGGCCCAACAAGTTATGGAGCTGATGAAATTGTTAAAGATATGCTGGGTTTGAGAAAAGTTTGCCATTTTGGGACTTTAGATCCAAAAGTTACTGGAGTATTGCCATTAGGTTTGAATCGTGCTTGCAAATTATTAAGATGGTTTTCAAAAAGAAAGAAGAAGTATGTTGGGGTGATGAAAATACATCAAAAATTACCTTTACAAAAGGTAGCCAAAGAGAGCAAGTTAAAACTTACTGCAGAAAAGTACTTACAAAAAGAAATGAAAGATTTTATTGGCAAGATAATGCAGAAACCCCCTGTTAAATCAAAAGTGAGAAGAGTTGAAAGAGAAAGAGAAGTTTATTCATGGGGATTACTAGAATATGATTCTGAAGAAAGAATAGCGTTATTTGAAACTGAAGTAGAAGCTGGAACATACATAAGGAAGCTGATTCATGATTTGGGAGAAAACATTGGCGGAGCACATATGTTAGAATTAAGAAGAACCAAAGCTGGTATTTTTAATGAAGAAGATGAAGATTTTGTAAATATGTATGAATTAGAAAAAGCTATTAATGAGTATAAGAAGGGGAATGAAAGAGAATTGAGAAAAATAATAATGCCTGCAGAAGAAGCAATTGAAAAAGTTTTACCAAGAGTTCAAGCTAAAGAGGATAATGAGATAATTGACTCTTTATTAAATGGAAAGCCATTGTTTGAAAAAGATATTCTTGATACTGATGAAATTGACAAAATTCAGGGAGATTTTGCTTTGTTTTGTCTGGATAAGCTAATTGGGGTTTATACCAAAGTAGATGAGGGAGAGATTATTGCAAGAGCAGGGTTTGTTTTTAATTAGAATGGATATAGATAATAATGAAATTCAGAGATATATGAATGAAACAGCTAAGATATCGAGAAGTTCTAAATGTCAAAAAGGACGGGGTGGTAATTGTTAAAAATGGTGAGATTATTGGTAGAGATTATGATGGTTTTTCCTCTGATGGATTATGTAACCCTGTCTTAGACTACATATGCCTGACAACACTAACAGAGATTTGTTTTATGGAATGCATGCTGAAGAAAAAGTAATAATAAATACATTAGAAAATATAAACCGTTTGAAAGGTTCAAGATTCTATCACCTAAAATTAAAAAAAAGGTATTGCAATTACCTCTGGAAAACCTTCATGCACAAGATGCAGTACCTTAATTCTTGACTCAGGAATTGAAGAAGTTGTTTTATGGCATGACAAGGAATATAGAGTTTATTCTGCAAAAGAGTTTAATGATTGATTATTTCAGCATTTATTGGATTAATTCGCTCAATCAAGAAGTAATTTTATCAATGATGAAACCCACTACTGCTCCTATTATAAACCAGAAAAAAATTACAAAACCCAAATTTGCTAATTGATTATTAGAAAAATCATAAACATATCTTTCAAGAACTTCTTCGAATATTATTGAAGGGAGAATCATAAAATAAAAGAAGTTTCCTCCTGAAATATAAATTATAAAACCAATTATAAAAATAAAAGGAAATACAAGAATTGCTGATATTAACCACAGAGGTATTTTATCTTTTATGATTTCTCTCATATGTTCACTAGTTTAATTAAGTTTTTAATTTTTTTGAAATATTCTAAGTTCTTTTTCCCCATAATTTTTCAAACTTTTTATGATACTTTAACATAAATGGATTAAAATATTTCTTATCAAATTCTACAAGTTCATCAACAAATTCTGACTCTTGTTTCTTGACTAATCCTTCAAAAGCAATTCTCTTGTTTTTTCTTGCTAAATACATTATTTTGTCTATCATTTCCAGTATCTCCTCTTTATCTTCTTTGCTTAACTGCTTGCTTTCAGTTGTATGAATTAAATCCATAGGATTGGGATAAATCCAAGAATATAACTCTGATATCCATCCATAAAAAATTTCTATAATTCTATTAATCATTTGTCTTGAAAATTGATTACTAGCAAACCCTTGAGAAAGAGCCATATCTTCAATATAGGACATATTATTAATTTCCGCATAACTAGCTTTGAACCCGAATCTCTTTTTAGTTAAATCAAATTGTTTTTTTAACTCCTCCAATATTTCTTGTTTTTTCATGCAAATAACAAATAACAATTATTTATTTAATTTTCTAAATCATTAACACTTATAAATAATATCTAATTATTTATATTATGGATATACCAAATAAATGGCAGGAAGAAAATGGGAGACTAGTCAGAGAATTTGGATTTAAGAATTTTGTTGAAGCTATGGAGTTTGCAAATAAATTAGTTCCAATTGCAGAAAAAACTGAATATCATCCTGATATACACATTTCATATAATAAAGTTGTTTTAGAATTGGTGACTCATGAAGAGAATAAAATAACTGAAAAGGATATTAGTTTAGCTGAGGAGATTAATAATTTATTATGAATTAATATTCAAAAATTTATTTTTATTGTTCCATTTTTTTGCAACATCAAATATAAAAATAAGGAATAACCCAAAAAAGGCGGCAACTGCCCAATCCAAAAAAGGTAAAGGAGTTGTTTCAAATATCTTATTCAATGGAGTGTATATTACCAAAAAAGTTGCTATTAAAGAAAGCAAAGAAGCTAATACTAAATAAGGATTAACTAAAGGTGAACGATTTAAAGTTGATTTTCTAAAACTCCTGAAATTGAATGCCCCTGCAATTTCAAGTCCTATCAAAGTCAGCAAGGCTGTAGTTCTTGCATTTATTATTGTTTGCCCCAGGATATTGTAGGTAAAATAAAATGTTATTAAAACAAATAACGCCATTAAAGTTCCGGCAAAAATTAATGTTAAAACAAGATTTTTTGTTAATATTTTAGCATTTCTTCTTGGTTTTTTATCCATAATATCCTCAGAAACTTTGTTTATACCCAGAGTTATTGCAGGAAGATTATCAGTTACAATATTCATGAATAAAATTTGCAGCGCCAAAAGAAGAGGGAATGGCCAGCCGAAAAAAGGAACAAGCAAAACCCCTACAAATAGAATCATTAATTCAGAATAATTGCAGGAAAGCTGGTAAGTTACAAATTTTCTTATATTGTTGAAGATTGTTCTTCCTTCTTTGATGGCATCCACCAAAGTTACAAAATTATCATCTTTTAGCACCAAATCTGCGACTGATTTTGAAACATCTGTTCCATTTTTCCCCATTGCCACTCCGATATGCGCTTCTTTTAATGCCGGAGCATCATTTACTCCGTCTCCGGTCATTGTTATGATTTCTCCATGCTCTTTTAAAGCATGGACAATTCTTATTTTATGTTTTGGTTTGACTCTTGAGAATATTGTAGTCTGCTGGACTACTTTAACAAAATCTTCATCTGACAAATTATCCATTTCAGAACCTTCTAATACTTTTTCTGATTGCAAACCTATTTGTCTTGCTATGGAAACAGCTGTTTCTCTGTCATCTCCTGTTATCATCTTTATTTTTATCCCTGCTCTTTTGCAGTTTAATAGAGCTTCTTTAACTCCTTCTCTCGGAGAATCTTCCATTCCCACCATCCCTAAGAAAATCAAATTATCTTCTTTGATGTCTTTGTCATTTGTTTCTTTATATGCAAATGAAAGAGTCCTTAAAGCCTCAGAAGCCATTACTCTCTTGTTTTCCAAAATTCTTTTTTTATCTCTTTCAAGAATTTTGAAAACCCCGTTGTCTCTCTGAATATATTTGCATTTATTTAAGATATATTCCAAAGCTCCTTTTGAATAAACAATATTTTTCTTGCCCTCTTTACATAATACAGACATCATTTTTCTTTCAGAGGAAAAGGGGATTTCTTCGTTTCTTTCATCAAAATCCTCTGAATAAATATCCGCTTTTGCAGCCATTACTAAAAGTGCTGATTCAGTAGGAGCTCCAGAAACATCAAAGACTTTATCTTCCCCTGTTCTTGTGATTTTTGCATCATTGCAATTGACAGCATTTTTTAATAAAATATTCAATGTTTTGTAGTTTTTAGGGTTCAGTTTATTTTTTCCAATAATAAATTCGCCATTACCTTCATAACCTGAACCTGTGACTTCAATGTTTTCATTATTAGCAAATATTTTTTTGACAGTCATCTCTCCTTTGGTTAGAGTGCCTGTTTTGTCTGTACAAATAATTGTGGTTTCTCCAAGAGTTTCAATTATAGACATCCTGTTTACAATTGCATTTTTTCTTGCCATTCTATATGCCCCTGCAGAAAGAGTTGTTATAAGAACAACTGGAAATCCTTCTGGAAATGCAGAAACTGCAATAGCAATAGTGAGAATTAGTATCTCTATTAATAATTCATTTGTTATTTCAGATTGAAACAAAATTGCCAAACCTGTTAAAACAGCCATAATCAATCCTATTAAAGCCATGTATTTTGAAATTGAATTAACTTTTTTTTGCAAGGGAAGTTCCTTTTCAGCACCAGAAATTAGTGCTGCGATTTTACCGAATTTTGTTTTCATTCCTGTATTGATTACTTTTGCAGTGCATTTTCCATTCATAATGAATGAACCTGCAAAAATTAAATTCTCTTTTGAGGGGTTATCAGAATTTTTAGCTGAATCTTTCTTCACTTCATCAGATTCTCCAGTTAACACAGATTCATTTACCAAAAGATTTTTCTCTGATAAAACAATGCAATCTGCAGGAATTTTTTCTCCGGTTCTCAATATTAATACGTCTCCTGGAACAATTTCTTTAGTGGGAATTTCTTTTTGAACTCCTTCTCTTACTACGATAGAAATAGGCATTATCATTGTCTTTAGTTTTTCAATTGCCTTTTCTGCTTTATACTCCTGGAAAAATCCTGTTAATATCACTACCAAGATTATAACTAAAATAACATATGCTGTTATCTCTTTTCCTACAAAAAAAGAAAGAATCATAGCAAACAATAATAAATAAACTATAAAATTATTTTTTACTTGCCGGAATAATATTTTCCATAAGGAAATTTTTGATACTTCCTTTAGCTCATTAAAGCCATAGTTTTCCAGATTTTTTTTGGCTTCTGCTTCAGTAAGCCCTTTAAACCTCTTTTCCATGCTATTTAAATATTGAGAACTAATTTAAATCTTTTGATTGTAAAATTTTATTTTTTGTTTAATTAGACATTAATATTTGGAGATGGCAATCTTTGAGTTGAATAGCTAAATAAAAGAATAAATTTGTCTGCTTTTTATTTTTGCTCTATATCTTGAATATCTTACAATTCCGTAAATAAACATTATAGCTCCGAAAAGAATTGAAACTGAAGAGATTACAATGAAATTTCTTTCTGGAATAAATCTTATTAAAAAAAAACCCAACACTAAAAATGCCAATGCTGTTCTCCAATAAGCTAAAAGTGTTCTTTCGTTAGCAAGCTGGGTTCTGTCTCTTGCTAAATAATCTCTTTTTGCAGATGATTTATCCATACTTATGATTATACATTAGGTTTAAATAATTTTCTTTAAATTTTGAAATGTTTATAAATAAGATTTATTAAGTATAATTATGAGAGAGTTTGTATATTTTTCAAAAAATGCTGTTACAACAGGAAATTTTAAGGATTTAAAAAAAGCCGGACGGATGGATATAGTCTGCAATTTCATATTGCATGCATTTTTTGTTTCAAATGCAATCAGAGAGGATGTGAAGCTGCATTTAATTTTTTACGGGCAGCCAAATCCTCCGAAACATATTATCTTAGATTCAAGAGCTGGCAAGTTGATTAGCAAAAAAGATATTGCTGGTTTGATAAAAAGAATTTTATATAAAGGAGAAAAAAAGAAAGATGTTTTTCCAGGGTGCTATATTGAAACAAAAAGCTTTTTAGATGTAATTCAGGACTTGATTGATAAAGGAAAAAAAATAAAAATTTTAGAGAGAAGGGGAAAAGATATAAGAGATTTGGAAAAAAACGAATTGATAAATTCTGTGTTTGTTATTGGTGACCAGGATGGGTTGCCAAAAAAAGAATTGCGAAGATTAAAAAATAAAACTGAAAAAATTTCTATAGGAAATATAACTTATTTTGCTTCTCAAACCCTAACAATAATACAAAATGAGTTAGACAGATTAAATTAATCTGTTTACTCTGAACTCACTCCCACTTTTTTCTGCTTCTTACTTTGTCTTTTAAAAAAACCAGGTATTCCACTTCATAATCTTCTAAACCTAGTTCAAATAAAATTTCAACTTCTTTTTGCAAATTGTATGGATTTTCTTGCAGTTGTTGCATTTTTTCCTCCTTTTTTGTTGTTTTATTTACCATTTTTATTGATTAGGAACCTCCCGATAATGGGGAGGTGGAATGGGTGGCTAGCTAGTAAATATAAGATAGTTCTTTATAAAGGAATTGTGAAAACATAGTATAGAATAATTATCTAGAAACAAAATTCATAAGGTTTTTAAATCAAAATCACTTTTCTCGAGGATGGTGCACTTAATTCTACCTGGGTGGTTTTTAATTCCAGACATAATTATAGATTTTTTTAGTTTTCTTGTCCTTTCTATACTCACTATTATGAGTTTGAACAATTTTGTTTTAAGTAAAAATAAAAAATTCATTTATTTGGGTTTGGCTTTTTTCTTAGTTGCTTTAGGTGAATTAGCTGCAGTTTTTATGAATATAGGAATATACTTTGATTCAGCAATAACTTATGCAGTTGGAAAAGCAGTTGTTACAACTACAGCTGTAAAATCCATTGACTTAATTTATACACTAGGGTTTTTCTTTTTCAGATTTTTTGTTATGTTGGGATTTTATTTTATTTATTATGTTACAAAAAAAGGAAGAAACAGAATAGAACACTTTTTAATCTTATATTTTATCTTAATTATCTCTATATTCACTCATTATGCAACTTTTGTTTTTCATTTGACTGTAACTTTTATATTGCTGCTGGTTTTAGTGAACTATTTTGAAATTTACAAAGAAAATAAATCTCAAAATACTAAATCTTTAATAGGAGTTTTTCTAGTATTGTTTTTTAGCCATTTTCTTATGATTTTCAGTTTTAATTATATTATTATTGTTTTTGCAAATCTTCTGCAATTAATATCTTATTTATTATTATTAGTTATTATAATAAGAATTTATCAACATGGCAAAAAGAAGTAAAATAGATATTATCATTGATATCTTAAAAGCTATAAATGAGAAGGGTGGTAAGATTAAACCCACGCATCTAATGTATAAATCTAATCTTTCCCATACCCAGATGAAAAGATATTTATCAGAATTAGAAGAAAAAGGGTTGATTGAGGAAATAGAAGAAAAAAAAGACAAAAAGAAGATAAGTATAACTGATAAAGGCAGGAATTTCTTAACTCAGAGTTTGAGAATGAAAGAATTTCAGGAAACATTTGGTTTGTAGTTAAATATAAAAACTAAACTAATTTTTTACAATCATAAAGAGGGCAAAGAGTATGAAAGCAAATAAAATCAGAGATTTTAAAACATTCATACTCATAAAAATAGGAGGAAAACAAAGAGTATGAAAGCAAATAAAATATATATTTCGGGGAATGTTCAGGGAGTATTTTTCAGAGCATTTGTCAAGGAAAATGCTGAAAAATTAGGATTAAAAGGTTATGTAAGAAATTTAGAAAATGGAAGAGTTGAGGTGTTTGTTGAAGGAAATGCAGATAAAGTTGACAAATTAATTGAATTATGCAAACAAGGACCTAAACATGCCAAAGTCAGAAATGTTGATGTTTTAGATGAAAAAGTTCAGGGAAGGAAAGATTTCAGAACCTTGCATATTTAATCTCTATAATTTAGTTTTATTTTCCAATAACTAAATCCTTGCCTGTTAATTTTTTGTATCATAATTTAAACTCATTTATAAATTGATTTGGATTCTCAAATTTAAGCATTATTTGCCATAGGTTATAAAGTCTAGTTTCTATATTATAAAACCAATCTTTAGAAAATTTAATCTTCTTTATATGCCCTTACCGGAATTTGTATGGGAACGCCCTGTTTATCCTAATATAATCTTTAGCAAACTTGATGTAATATAACTTTCTAAGTAGAAATAAGTACCTGCAATAACTATAATTTCAATAATAAAAATATTGGGGAAAAAGTATATATCATAAAGGCTTTACTTTAATCAGAAGATTTAGTAAAAAACCACCAGAATACTCTATAATAAATATAACCATGAAAAATTCAACTGTGCTCCCTACTGACATTTGTCACCCTCAAAATAACTTGGAAAAATTCAACCCAACCTGCTGGTATTAACAAAACTATATCCTTTATCATCCTGTATTTTTCCTCCATTTTAATTCTAAATCAGCTAAATAATTGAATTTCACTACTACAAGCCTTAACAATAAGATATTTAAAGGCTGTTTTTTAATAGGTTATATGACAAGAAAAGATGAAATTGTCAAAGAGAGGCTAAGGAAATTAAATGAACTAAGGAAAAAAGGAATTAATCCTTATGCTACTAAATTTGACAAACAAGATAATGCTGCAAAATTACAGGAAAAACACAAAAAATTAAAAGCTGGTTCTAAATCAAAAGATAAAGTAAAAATTGCTGGAAGAGTGATGATTATAAGGGATATTGGTAAATTGATGTTTGTTGATTTGCAAGATGAATCAGGACAAATACAATTGCAGTTACAAAAAGGAGAAACTCCTAAAAAACAAATAGATTTTTTTAAAAATTATGTTGATGCTGGCGATTTTATTGGTGTTTCTGGGAATATTACAAAAACAAAAAGAGGAGAATTAACAATTTTAGTTGAAGATTTGACATTATTAACTAAATCTATCCTTCCTTTACCAGAAAAATGGCATGGATTGCAGGATGAAGAAGAAAGATTAAGAAAAAGATATCTGGATTTAATTATGAATTCCGAGACTAAAGAGTTATTTTTAAAGAGATTTAAATTTTGGAAAGCAATTAGAGATTTTTTATTGGAAAAAGGATTTATTGAGGTGGAAACTCCTGTTTTGGAAAATAAGACGGGAGGGGCAGATGCAAAACCTTTTGCAACTCATCATAATGCATTAGATATTGATGTTTATCTGAGAATCTCAATGGGAGAATTATGGCAGAAAAGACTAATGGTTGGAGGCTTTGAAAAAACATTTGAAATTGGAAGACAATTTAGGAATGAAGGCATGTCTCCTGAACATTCGCAGGATTATACTCAAATGGAATTTTATATGGCTTATGCAAATTATGAAGATGGCATGAGATTAGTTGAAGAAATGTATAAGCATGTTGTTAAAGAAGTTTTAGGCACCTTGAAATTTAAGTCAAATGGTTTTGATATTGATTTGGGTGAAAAATGGAAAAGAATAGAATATGTTAAAGAAATTAATAAGCAGACAGGAATTGATTATTTTAAATGCAAGGCAAGAGATATAGAAAAAAAATTAGATGAATTGAAAATTGAATATGATAAAGGTTTGGAAAAAGAAAGGTTGATTGATTTATTGTGGAAATATTGCAGGAAAAACATAAAAGGACCTGCTTTTTTAATCCATCATCCTGTTGAAGTATCTCCTTTAGCAAAAAGAAGCGAAGATGAAAGAGTTGTTGAAAGATTTATTGTTTTATTTGCTGGTTCTGAACAGGGAAATGGTTATTCAGAGTTAAATGACCCTGTTGACCAGGAAGAGAGATTCAAAAAACAACAAAAAATGAGAGAAAAAGGAGATGAAGAGGCTCAGATGCATGATAAAGAGTTTGTTGAGGCATTAAAATACGGAATGCCTCCGACTTGCGGGTTTGGATTATCTGAGAGATTATTTGCATTTTTAATGGATAAACCTATTAGGGAATGCCAGATATTCCCTTTGATGAAACCTGTTGATGAACAGGAAAATTAGACTAAGGAAAATAAATTTGGAAATTGAAATGGAATTGCCGATTACAAGACAAGAAGCAATTGAATGGTTGAAGTCAATGAAACAAGAAGAGTCAGATATAAACCATTATCTTGAGACAGAAGCAATAATGAGGGAACTGGCTGAAAAATTAGGAGAAGATATTGAATACTGGGGCATGATTGGATTATTGCATGATGTTGACTGGAGTTTAACAAAAGAACACTGGAAACAACACGGCATAAAAGCTGAAAAAATGTTGAAAGAGAAAGGATTTGATGAGGAATTTATCAAAATAGTTCAGAGCCATACTTACGGGCATGAAGAATGCAGTTTTCCAGATAAAAAACGGGGAAGAAAAATTGAACATGTTTTAGCAGCTGCAGAAACCATAACAGGAATAATATATGCTTATGCATTGATGAGAGACAAAAAGATAAGCGATATGAAATCTGCAAAACTAAAAAAGAAATTCAAAGAGAAAAGTTTTGCTGCAAATTGCGACAGAGGTTTGGTTAAAGAAATTGAGAAAATAATGCCTTTAGATGAGTTTTTTGAATTATCAATTAATGCTATTAAGAAAATTAAAGAGGATATTAACCTAAAATAAATATAAGGAGGTAAAACACAAACATGGCAGATTTAATTGTGAAAAGCAAGATAAAAGAAGCTGTAACTGATTTAAATGTAGCAGGAGATGTTGCTGAAGCTTTAAATAAAAAAGTTGAAGCTTTATTAATGGACGCAGCTGAAAGAGCTAAAGCAAACGGAAGAAGAACTTTACAAGCTAGAGACTTATAAAGTTTCTTTTTTCTTTGTTTTTTTCTTTTTTATTTTTTATTGCAAAAACTATTTAAATGAAACAATGATTATTATATTATGAAAGTTGAATTAGACAAAAAACCAAAAAATCCTATAATAATAGAGGGTTTTCCTGGTTTTGGATTTGTATCTACCATAGCTACAGAATTTTTAATTAAACATTTGGATGCAAAAAGAATTGGCAGGATTGTTTCTTCAAAATTAACTCCTATGGTTGCAATACATAAATCCGAATTAATTGACCCTTTGGAAATTTATTATGATAAAAAACATAATCTCATTATATTAAGGGCATTAACAAAAATAAAAGGAGCTGAATGGGACTTAGCTGAAACAATTACTAAATTAGCTGAAGATTTGAATGCAAAGGAAATTATTAGCTTAGAGGGAGTTGCTAGCGAAAAGTCAAAATCGAGAGTCTTTTATTATACTACTTCAGACAAGAAAAAGAAAAAATTCAGCGGAATTGATTTGGAACGTTTAAAAGAAGGGATAATTTTAGGAGTTACAGGAGTTTTAATGTTAAAGGATAAATTGCCTTTGTCGTGTTTGTTTGTTGAGGCTGACCCAACAATGCCTGATTCAAAAGCTGCAGGAGAAGTAATAAAAGTTTTGGATAATTATTTGGGATTAAAAGTAGATTACGAACCTCTTATAGAAATTGGAGAGGAATTTGAAAAGAAATTAAAAGAAATAGTTAAACAAGCGAAAAAAGCTGAAGACAATCATGATAAAAAGGATTTGAATTATTTAGGTTAGTTCTAAAAATTTATTTCCCTCATTAGAAATTAATTTGAACTTTGTTTACTTAATTTTAATATGGCAAAAACTAGGCGTGGATTAGATGGAGAAGGGCAAGAAGAATATATGGAATAATGAGGATTGCTGATGAAGAGACAAGACTCCAGAGAGAAGATGAGAGACTATATAGGCAACAAGAATCTGCTAAACAGGATAAAAGCAGATTAGAAAAAGAAGCAGAAGAAGCCTGGAAAAATTTTCCAGATTAACTTAACAGATTGGGAAGTAATTTATTATTAAGAATAGAAGTAGGTATTCTAAAAATTTATAAATAAAGCTTATTTTTTATTTGGGATTAAACCTTATGAGGTGAATATGGGCAACAAACAAAAAGGGAGTAATGCTGAAAGAGAATTGTATCAGATGTTTATTGATAATAGTTACAGAGCTGTCAGAGTAGCAGGCTCGGGAATGGCTGATAATACTGCCTGCGACTTAATAGCTGGGAGAAAAGGAAAGAAGTTTTGTATTGAAGTTAAATCTAGTAAAAAACATTACAAGTATATAAGCAAAAAACAGATTGAAGAATTTATGATTTTCGCTGAAATATTTAAACTGAAACCTGTTGTAGCTGTTAGGTTCAATAGAAAAGGGTGGTTTTTTATCAATCCAAAACACATGGAAGATTGCGGAAAAAACTGGAAGATTACAATAGAAAATGCAAGAAAAAAAGGGGACAGGTTTGGGCAGACGTTTTGTTAAGCTCTTACGCAATTTCTGCTAGAGGGAATATAATCTGAATTAGCTGAATAAACTGCTCTATTTCCTCTTGAAATTTTGTTTAAAATTCCTTCATTTGATAAATCTTCTAAAGTTTTTCTTACTGAATTACTTTCTGCATCAGTCATCATTTGAATTACTCCTGGAGTAAAATACTCTGTTTCATTACATCTAGAATAAAAAATGCCTATAATTCTCTGTCTTAATTCTGGCTCACAATTTGTCATAAAAATACTTATTTTTTGTATTTTTAAATTTTATTATAGTTAAGTTCTAATAACTTAATTAGATTTTTCAGAGTATTAATATGTTTTTCTTCGTCTTTGACTATTATTTCCATTGTATCTGTAATTTCGAAATTTTTGAAAGTTGATACATCCTGTTCATAACCCTGTTTAGCTTTTATTTCAACTGCCAGAACATCTTTTAATCTTTCTATTAATTCTGATTTAGTATTTATTCTCTCCATTTTCCATTATCATTTGAATTAACCTATTTATCATATGCTCGTGTTTTATTGATTCGTGCATTACCATTTTTATTCCTTTTTCAATTTCTTTTTTTTGTTTATCATCTAAATCTTTTATTTCCGGCAAACAATCTAAGAAATAATTTGAAAGATTCTTAGATAATCTTTCTTCATAATCTTTCTCTTTATTTAATCTAGATAAAGTTTTTTTCTGATTAACCATAATTTTATACTATGACTGAGTTTATAAGATTTTATTAAGAGTTAATGCTTTAGTATAATATGAAAAAAGCTATGTTTTGGAAAACATTGAATGAAAAAGAACAAATTGTTCAGTGTCAGTTATGCCCTCATTTTTGTGTTTTAAAACCTGATGAAGTTGGGAAATGCAAAGTCAGAAAAAATATTAGTGGTGAATTAAACAGCTTAGTTTATGCTAAACCTATTTCAGTTAATTTAGACCCAATTGAGAAAAAACCATTGTATCATTTTTTGCCCGGAGAAAAATCTTTGTCAGTTGCAACGCAAGGATGCAATTTTTCTTGCGAACATTGCCAAAACTGGGAAATTTCTCAATTGCCATTTGGAGCTTATCATATTGAAACAATTTCTCCAGGAGAAATTGTAAATAAGGCGAAAGAAAAAGCAAAAATAATTTCTTACACCTTCACAGAACCAACAGTATTTTACGAATATATGTTAGATATAGCTAAGATAGCTAAAAAAAGCAATATAAAAAACACAACTGTAACCAATGGATTTATTAATCCCGAGCCGTTAACTCAATTATGTCATTATTTAGATGGTTCAAATATTGACTTAAAATCAATTGATAATGAATTTTATAAAAAAATTTGTAATGGTAGATTAAAACCTGTTCTTGATTCTATAAAATTAATGAAACAAAAAGGAGTTTGGATTGAAATAACTAACTTGCTGATTCCGGGTTATAATGATTCTGAATCTGAGATAAAAAAATTAGTTAATTGGGTTTTGGAAAATTTAGGAGAAAATGTTCCAATTCATTTTACAGGTTTTTATCCGACATATAAAATGGGAGATGTAGATGAAACAAAAATTGAAAAATTGAAACAAGCATATGATATAGCTAAAAATTCAGGAATAAATTTCGTTTATACTGGGAACTTGCCTGATAATGAAGGAAACAATACTTATTGTCCTAAATGTAATGAATTATTAATTAAAAGAAATAATTTTCAGCTGATTGAGAATAAATTGAAAAATGGCAAGTGCGAATGCGGGGAAAAAATCCCAGGTGTTTGGAAATAGTTGTGAAATATTTAAAACAGAAAAAGAAAAAATTTATATTTTCTTAAATTAATTATTTTTATGGATTTTATTGCTAAGAGATGGAAAGGTTTAGTTTTTTTAATTCTTGTAGTTTTATTACTTATAATTGCCTATTATCAGGAAAATAAAGGAGAAGCAGCATTTGTGTCTAAAATAATTGACGGAGATACAATTGAAATTGAATCTGGAGAAAGAGTAAGATTAATAGGCATAAATGCTCCTGAAAAAAATCAGTTTTGTTATGAAGAAGCAAAAGATGAATTAGAAAAACTGATTTTGAATAAAACTGTTATACTGAAAAAAGATAAAGAGAATAAAGACAGATATAGTAGATTATTAAGATATGTTTATTACAAAAACATGTTAGTCAATTCTTATTTATTAGAAAAAGGATTAGTTTATTATTATCCTTATTCTGAAGAATATCCTGATTTAAAAAAATCAGAATTAATTGGAATGAGAAATAAAGGATGCTTATGGAATTTTTCAGATACAGGATGTATTGAAATTGAGAAATTTAATTATGATGCAGAAGGAAATGACAGAAACAATTTAAATGACGAATATATAACATTTAAAAATGTCTGTAATAATAATTTAGAAATTAAAAATTGGAAAATAATTGACGAGGCAAATCATTATTTTACAATGGACATAAATTTAAAAACATCAGAAAAAATAACATTACATACTGGAAAAGGAATAAATAATAAAACTGACATATACTGGAATAGTAATATCCCTGTATGGAACAATGATGGAGACACCTTGTATGTGGGAGATGAAAAAAACCAGTTAGTATTAATTAAAAGATATTAAAAAGATGAAGCTTAAATTAAGTTTTTTGTTTGCATTTATCTTAGTCAGTATTTCATTAGTTTCAGCTTTAGAAATAACTGAAATAGAATTAAATCCTGAAGGTTCTGATTTTGACGGAAAGTTTATTGAATTGTATTCTGAACAAGAAATAAACATCTCTAATATAATGATAATGAACAATGATGGTGATTCACTAAATTTAACTGAATTTTTTTCAGAGAATTTTAGTTTTTCAGATTATCTTGTAATTGAATTTGGAACAAGATGGTTATATAATTCTGATGAAAAAGTTTTTCTTTATGTGAATGGAGAATTAAAAGATGAAACCCCCATATTAGAGGACGGGAAAAATGATTTAAGAACATGGCAGTTATGCAGTAATTGGACGTTTGTTAATGCAACAAAAGATTCCCAAAATTTATGCCAAGATAATGAAGATGACAATAATGAAGAGAATGAAGAAGAGAATGAAGATGAACAGGAGCAAGAAAACCAGAATATTGAAATTGATTTAGATTATCCTGATGAAGTTTATTATGATGAGGAATTTGAAGTAGAATTAGAAATTCAGGGTTTAGAGTACGGAGTATATGATGTTAAAATTGTTGTTACATCCAGTGAAACCATATCTAAAATATATGATTTTAATGAAGATGAATGGATTTCTGGTTATTATTATGTTAAAGAAGGATTAGAAGTTGCTGAAGATATTGAAATTGCAGAATATGAATTGGTTATTTCAAAAGAGTATTTAGGAGAAGCTGATATTACAGTTAGTTTAAGAAAAACAGGGGAAAGTTCAATTTTAGCTACTGAAACTTTTGATATTGAATTGGAAGAAAAAATTGAAAATGACGATTTTAATGAAATAACTACTAATGCGATTAAAAATATAGAATTAAATGAAACAGATGAAGATGATAATCAGGAGCAAGAGCAAGAAAAGCAAGAAGTTGTGTATTTAAACCAAAAATCAGGGAAAAATCAGGAGATAGAAGAAAAGAAAGAAAAAGATGAGGTTTTGTTTGTTTCATCCGGTGAGAAATTAAAAAATTTGTCGATTTACGGGTTTGCCGGTTTTTGCATCTTGCTGTTGATACTAATTATAATGAAAAAGAATTTTTAAAAAATTTCAGTTATATTTATAAATAAATTATTTTACTTATAATCATGAAAATAGAAGCATCAATGATACTTGAAATGATGGGAAGGCCGAAAGAACATTTGGAAAACACCATGAATCAATTCATAGCAACATTAGAAAGTGAAAAAGATGTTAAAGTTTTGAATAAAAAAACTCATAAAATCAAGGAAATTAAAGATGC
>CAZQGH010000020.1:0-21756 GCA_964592915.1 Candidatus Woesearchaeota archaeon
TTTTTTATCAATTAGTAAGATTTTTAAGCTAGTTTAATTTTAGAACATAAAGAATAGCCCTGTAGTATAGCGGTCAAATTCTTTGAAGCATTAGTTTCAAGAAGACTAAGTATTCGTGGTTCTGGTGAGCAAGCTCGCGAAAGAAAAAAATCAATTGCGAGCGAGCTTGGAAATGCCACGTGACCCAGGTTCGAATCCTGGCGGGGCTATTTTTTATTTTATATAATTTGGATGAGAACCTGAGGTTCGACGAGTATTTTCAATCAGACAAACATCAGTTTATTACAAATAACTGATTGTAAGTGCGAGAACTGGCGGGGCTATTTTTTTATTTTATCAATTTTAATTTATTATCTCATTAACTAACTGACTAACATAAGTGAAATCAGCATCATTTGTTAAAACAACATCAAACTTATTTTTGTAAACTGGGAGAGATTCCTGAATTTTTTCATTAAGAAATCCTATGGAGATTAGATTCTTATATTTAAATTCCTGAATCATGCCTAAATCTCCTAATGAATCCCCCATTAATATCACATTTCTTCTTTTTTCCAGTTCATCATACACTGATAAAGATTCAGTTTGAATTTCTGATTTATTAAATACATGAACTATTTTATTATCCTCAATACCTTTGAATTTCCCATTATCATCAAATTCCAGGAAATTAGAGATTATATGAATATTATCAAATAATAAATTTTTTCGTTTTAAATAACCCCGAATAATATTTCCTACTGATGAAGACATGATTACAACAGGGATATTTTCTTTATTCATTATTTTTAAGAATTCTTCAGCTCCGTTTCTTAATCTGATTTTATTCTCAATTACTATGTCACTTGTAGCTTTTTCCAATGTTTGCTTATCTAACCCTGATTTTGCAAGCAATTTAAAATGCTGAATCCACCACTCTTTCATTTTTTCTATCTTTTTTTCTG
The DNA here is from genome assembly GCA_964592915.1 of Candidatus Woesearchaeota archaeon. GTDB lineage: Archaea > Nanobdellota > Nanobdellia > Pacearchaeales > GW2011-AR1 > CAZQGH01. The sequence continues at coordinate 945 of CAZQGH010000020.1, forward strand.
TTGGAATAGTAGCAGAAATTTCTATTGGGTGATATTCATCAAATAATTCATAAGATTTTTTTGCATATTTTTCAGATAAATAACTTCCATTTCTTAATTGGGCTATTAAAGTAGGCAATTTGTCATTATTATGGAAAGCGTAAGTCAGAGTTCTGTCAAAATCAGTTAAAATATGTAATTCTTTTTCCCCGTCTTTTTTTATCTTTTCTTTTTTTTCTTCAGCTAATTCAGGATTTGATATCATTATATTACTCATTTTTGTTCAATTAACAAATTAGGTAAAGCTTTTAAATCTTATTGGGTTAATTAGTATATGGCAGATGAAAAAGAAATTGGAAAAGTTATGTCTTACTTTAATCATGTAGATGTAGCTGCAGTAACTTTAACAGATGAGTTGAAAATCGGAGATAAAATCCACATAAAAGGGCATACAACAGATTTTGAACAGGAAGTTAAAAGCATGCAGATTGACAGAGAAGAGGTAGAAGAAGCTGGAGAAGGAGATGATGTGGGAATAAAAGTTAAGGAAAGGGTAAGACCTAATGATGTTGTTTATTTAGTTGAATAAATAATTTATTTTGCTTTTATTTTTTGATTAATTTAGTTATATTTATAAATTGATTTATAGTGTAGCGGCTAAGAAAAGTTTAGATAGTTTGGTTTCTTTTTTCTTTATGAGACTTCAATTAAAAGAGAGTAAACAAAAAGAATTAATTTTAAAAGCAAAATCAGATATGAGCTGGAAGCAGTTAGGTAAAATTCTTAGACTTAATTCGTTTTACTTAAGTAATGAGCTTGCTAAAGAAAAAAGATTGATCTCAAAAGAAGTATTTGATTATTTGAATAAATTAGTAGATTCAGATTATAATAAATTTATAATTAATACATTTGATGATAATTGGGGGCGTTCTAAAGGTGGAAAAAATTCTCCTAAGAATGTTAAGAAGTTTATTAAACCAAACAGAACCCCTAATCTTGCTGAACTTGTTGGGATTATTCTTGGAGATGGGCATATAGAAGAAAGAAAAGATGGAAAAAAGATTAGATGCTATAGTATAAAGATAGTGGGAGATAAAGAAAAAGATAGAGATTATATCCAGAATCACATAAGCAATCTTTTTTGGATTTTATTTAAAAAAAAGGGAAAATTTATGAAGTTAAGAAGGAGAAAACAATTTATATTAAGGTTCATGGGAAAAAATTGTTGAGTTTTTTAAAAAAAGGGGATTGATTCCAGGTAATAAAAAGCTTAATAATCAAGGAATACCTAAATGGGTGTTTAATGAGAGGGAATTACTAAGTGCTTGTATAAGAGGTTTAGTAGATACTGATGGCTCTATTTTTTATATTTCAAAGAGGAATAAAAATTTAAGGATAGATTTTACAAGTTATATCCCTAATCTTCTTAGAGATACACAGAAGGGATTATTTTCACTTGGGTTTAATCCTTCTAAAGTTATTAATCAAAAACATATTTTTTTGTCAAGTAAAAAAGATGTAAATAGATATATCAAAGAAATAGGTTTCCATAATCAAAAACATTTAAATAGAGTAAATAAGTTTGATTCTTATGCCCCTATAGTCTAGCGGCCAAATCTTATTTGCCTTAAAAAGTAAATAGGAGGCTATGGACGCGGCCCTCTCAATCTGGCCAAACTGGCTTTTACTCGATGAGAGGATAAAGCTAGTCTCTCTTGAGACAAGTTTTGCCATAAGACATTAGTCTTTTCTCTAACAAGAGAACGGCCGTAACCCGGGTCCGAATCCCGGTGGGGGCATACTACTATTTTGACTATTTCTTAAGTGTCCATATGGATATGCATGTTGCTTATAAACCTGAAATATATAATCAAATATGAAATTGGCAGAAGTCAATTAATGGAAAATCTCATATATTTCAAAATCTAATTCTGATATTATTCTCAAATACATTAAAGATATGGAGAATGTCGTCAGTATATCTGTAGATAGTGTTAGAGGTTGCGAGACTATGATAGCTTAACTTCTTAAAGAATAGACTTATTTTCTTTGCTAAGAAGTTCAAAAATGCATTTAATTTAACTGATTTACCCAGACAGCAGAAAAGCAGGTTTTAACATTTTTTAATTATATAAAAAATAGAAATATTAGAAGAGAGGAATTATCAAATCAACAAAAACTAATTAAACAATTATTAATTAATATAAATATGGATTATAGAGAATTGCAAAGAAAATTAAGTCGTGCAACAAGAACAAAATGCCCAGTTTGCGGTTCAACAAGCTTAATACAAAATGCACAGGCATTTAAATGCAAGAAATGCGGTTATGCAAATTTAGATAATAAAAAATTAAATGAAAGACAGGAAAGGAAAAGAAGAAACAGAGAAGATAAAGATGAAAATCAATCAAAAACAAATTAATTTATCTTGTAAATTTCCCGGTTAATTCTGCTTGCTCAATTATATGGTTCTCCATAGCTTCAACAACTTCTTGTTTATCAGATACTCCGCTTAACTTAGTATCTAATGCATATAACTTGAACTTATAATTATGAGTTCCTGATGGGGGACAAGGCCCTCCATACTCTTTTTTATTAAAACTATTCTTTACTTCTATAGCTTCTTCAGGTTTTGAGTTTTCTTCAATCTTGTTTATATTGGGATTAATGTTGATTAAAATCCAGTGTGTAAATGTTCCTCCAGGAGCATCTGGGTCATCTACAATTAATGCTAATGATTTTGCATCCTCTGGAATGTATTCAAAATCTAATTCTGGATTAATATCCTCTCCATCACAGCTATATTTCTTGGGAATTTCCTCATTGTTCTCAAATACAGATTTTATATTCATTTTAACCTCCTTATAATTTTATACTGATTATTCTAAGAATTTTTTAAGTTTTTTTAATGAAAAAGTATTAATTACTTTATTTTTTTCTAACCATCCCCTTCTTGCCTGCCCAATCCCGAATTTAATATTGTCTAATGAATGAGCAGAGTGAGCATCAGTGTTTATTGCGAATTTATTTCCAATCTCTCTGGCTTTAAAAATCAAATCATCATTTAAGTCCAGTCTTTCTGGTGAAGCATTTATTTCCAGAGCAACATTGTTTTCCTTAGCTTTTTCAAATACCTTTTCCCAGTCAGCATCATATCCCTTTCTTTTACCAATCTGTCTTCCTGTTGGATGAGCTAGTATGTTGACAAATTCATTATCTAATGCTTTTAATAATCTATTAGTCATCTCTTTTTTACCCATTTTAAAATTTGAATGCACAGAAACAATTACCAAGTCTAATTTTTCCAAAACATCATTTTTGTAATCTAATTTGCCATTTTTTTGAATATCAACCTCACTTCCTTTCAAAATTTTAATTTTTTCCACAGAATCAATTTCTTTCCATAATTTTTTTAATTCTTTTTTTTCCAAACCAGAGGCAATTCTTGAGCTTGGAGAGTGATCAGTAATAGCAATATATTCATATCCTAATTTTTTAGCAGCTTTTGCCATTTCTTCAACAGAATTATTACCATCAGAATGATTGGTATGCATTTGCAAGTCCCCCTTAATATCTTCTAAGGTTACTAATTCAGGAGTTTTATTTTTCTTAGCTAGTTCTAATTCTCCTCTGTTTTCTCTCATTTCAGGAGGAATATATGAATAACCCAGTTTTTTATAAATCTCTTTTTCAGTTTTTGCTCTGGCTTTCCTTCCTGTTTCCTTTTTTTCCAAGCCATACTCAGATAAAGAATAACCTTGTTTTATTGCTTCTTTTCTTAAAGCTACATTATGTTGCTTGCTTCCTGTGAAATACATCAAAGCAGCACCATACTCTTTTTTATCAACAACTCTTAAATCAACTTGCATTCCTTGCTCTTCTAAAACCAGACTTGTTCTTGTCTTGCCTTTAGACAATACTCTTTTCACTTCATCCATATTTACAAATTTTTCCATGACTTTTTTTGGTTCATCAGAAGTAACCAGTATGTCTATATCCCCAATAGTTTCTTTCATTCTCCTTAAAGAACCAGCATAATTTATTTTATTAGAATATTTTTTTAAATAACCTATAATCTCTTCAGCAACTGGCAAAATCTCATTTAATAAATATCTGTTTTCCCTAATCTTCTGAGTTTTTAATGACTGCAGAAGATTTTCTTCAGTAACTTTTCCAAATCCTTCAATTCCGCGAATTTTATGATTTTTTGCAGCTTTTTCCAAATCTTTTTTTGATTTGATGTCTAATTCTTTAATTAGTTTTTTGACTTTTTTTGCACCTAATCCTTCCAGATTAACTAATTTAGTTATTTCTTTAGGATATTTTTTCTTTAGCTTTTCATACTTCTTCATCTTTCCATTTTTAATATGCTCTTCAATAGATTCAGAAATACTTTCACCAATCCCAGAAATCTCCTCTAATGCATCTCTACATCCTTCTTCATAAATCTCCTTAACATCCTTGCTTAAATTCTCAATGCTATTTGCCGCATTTCGGTAAGCACGAGGTTCCCACTGAACCTCTTCCAGCTCTAAAATAAGAGCAATTTCATTGAATATTCTGACTAATTCGCGATTCATTTTTGATTAATATCAACTTCATGATGAGTATAAGCTAATCTCACCTTATCTGCGTTCTTAATTGATTTGAATATTTCTCTAGTAATATCGCTAGAAACTTTTCGCAATATTTTTGCAGGAGAGTGATATCTGATTAAAATCTTTATTCCAGAATCATCAAAATATGTTCTAGCATACTCTCCTTCTCCTCCTTCCTTGTCTAAAATTTTTTTTGCGGCTTTTAAAGAAACATCTACAGCTTTGTCAATATCACTATCAAAAGTAACTCTAAATACAACCTGATCTAAAACTTTCTCGCTTTTTTGCTCGCTTTTATAATTGATAATATTCCTTTCAAACAAAACTGAATTAGGAACTAAAACTACTCTTCCAGAAGTTTCCTCCCCACCAACCAAACCTCCAATTTCTCCAATATAAATATGGGTTAAAGTTAGGTCAATAACATCCCCCCTAACATCTCCAATAATAATTCTATCTCCGATATTAAAAGGCCTCTTTAAAATAACCATAATCCAGGCTGCAATTCCTGTAATAGGCCTTTGCAATGCCCATCCTAATGCAGCTGAAAACAATCCAGCTCCCAATGCAAAGCTAGATAATGAACCAGTAAATGATGAAATAACATAAATTATCAAACCAATAATAACAATATACATAACCAGAGAAGTGAATATTTTAATGCTTGAAACCTGCCTCATCGATTTTGCTTTCTGTAACAGATATTTTTTAATAAAAGTTATGAAGATACTTACAACTACCAAAATAATTACAGCTAAGATTAACGCCCCAATTCCTGGTTGATTGACAAAATTTAAAATATCTTCAAATGCCATTTTGTTATTCTGTTATTCCAAATAGAAAATAAAAAGAAAAATAAAATTTATTTTTTCGAATTTCTATTTTCTTGCAATTGTGAAAACATTTCTAACAGCAACCACTATTGTTGCTGGGATAAACAATATTAAAATTGCCTCTAACATTCTCTCTAAAACAGGTATAATTGCTACTACCCCCTGTCCGAATGCACTTGCAATGATTAATACTGCTGCTGACATCAAAAAGCTGGATGCTTCTTCTCTGGCTACATTTAAAAATCCAACAACTATTCCAATAATCACTAACACCCATATTAACGATGAAGTCAGAACGCCTAATACAGCAATTATTATTGCTATGACTACTCCGATTAGAAATGCCCATCCTCCTATCTTGCTTCCTTCTTTCATTTTTAAATACCTCCTTACATTAGTATTTAATAATCAAACTCTGAATGGCTGGGATTTACCTGTCTCAAATCCCGATTTAATTTATTTAGTTTATCCATATCCTCATTTTCAATTTTAAAATCTAATTCAATATTCGCTTTTAAGTGAGATTCACTTGAGGACTTCGGAATCACAATCAAACCTTTTTGCAACAACCATCTTAATGAAATTTGAGCAGGAGTTTTGTTGTATTTTTCAGCTATTTTCTGAATTGTTTTATTATTCATAATCTCTCCTCTTGCTAATGGAGAATATGCAGTAACAGAAATATTGTTCTCTTTGCAAAATTTTAGTAATTTTTCCTGATTTAATAAAGGGTGGTACTCTACCTGGTTATTTACTACTTGTAAACCCAATTCCCCAGCAATTTGCATAGTATCTTTTAAATGGTTAATTGTGAAATTGCTAACTCCAAATGACTTGATTTTTTCGTCATTTTGTAGTTTTTTAAAACCTCTTAATACGTTCCTTAAATCCATGTTTTTTCTTGGCCAGTGTATCAAGTATAAATCAGTATAATCTATTCCTAAGTTTTCCAGTGATTCTTCTCCCTGCTTTAAAACATTTTTATAATCTAAATCGTCTGGCCATACCTTAGAAGTAATAAATAGCTTTTTTCTATCAAAAGTTTTTATTGCCTTACCAATTTCAGCTTCATTTCCATACACTCTTGCAGTGTCTAAATGAGTATATCCTAATTCTATAGCTTTTTTGACAATTTTAATACATGTTTCGCCTTTTAATTGCCATGTTCCTAACCCTATTGTAGGAATTTCAAAATTATTTTTTAATTTAATTTTAGGGATTTTCATTGATTATCAAACATAAGTCCAACTAGGGCTCAGTTTTTAAAATTATAAAATGAATATAATTATCCAGCCTTTTCTTTGCAAGGACCGCAAATATAATTGCCTTCTCTGTCGTAAAACTTCAATAATCTTCTCTTTCCACAATCATCGCAATCATGCTGTAGTCTTCCTTTGATTTTTCTAAATCTTCGTTTTTTAGCCATTTTCCTTAGTCTTACTTAAATAAATGAACAAACCTTTATAAATGCTGGGGTTAACAGGGTTAAAACACATATTTTTGCTTTAGAAAGCTTCTAATAACAAATTTAGGCAAAAAAAAGTTTTTATACCTATTTTTCTTATAAAGAGCATGAACAAATCAAAAAAAGTAGTTGTAAATGACAAAATGCAGAAAAATTATGTTTATTTCTTAACAGAACAGATAGGTAAAAATTTTGATTCAGATTTTAAGCCAGAATTAACCCCAAAAAAAATGCTTGAATTAGGAGTGTTTTGTGGAGTATATGTGAGAGATTGCAAAAATGAATTTCCATCAGAATGGTTTAAAAATGCCAAACTGGCAAAAGAAAAAAGAAATTGTGAATTAAATTATTTTAAAGTTGATGCTTCAAAATCATTATCTTACTGGAAAAAGAAAGGCTGGATTCATGAAGATGACCCAAGAGGATGGTTTCAGTGGTATTGCAGATATTATATGGGAAGAAGACATGAAGATGATATAAGACAAATAAAAAGATGGAAAGCAATGAAAAGGCATGTTGCTCAATTAAGGAAAAATTGTGAAAAGCAGGACTTAACATGCAGAGCAAAACAAAGACAAGCCTTACTTCATTGGGCTTATGATTCTAGAAAAATTTAATCAATTGCCTCTCCCCTGCTCTCAACTAAATCTCTAACTTTAGTAGAAAAATAAACCATAATAAACATAAATAATGCAAAAATTAGAAAAATAAATTTAAATGGCAAGAAAATTAACAAAAAGGACGATAAAAGTTTTCCAATTAAATTATTAATTTCTATTGTTGTATTGTGCGGTCCATAAAATCTCTGCTCATCTTGTTTTTTTGAAATATCAAAAAAATAAGCTTCAGTTGTGCCTTCTAACATAGCAAAACCAAGACTTGCCAGAATTAATAATAACATAACAAGTAAATATGAATCAGCAATAAAAAAACACGCTACAGCCAAAACCCCTGGAATTAAAAATCCAATTTTAAATATTTTTTTAAAACCTATTTTCCCAGCCATCTCAGAAAATTTATATGTAAATAAAATCAATGGGATAGGAATAGCAAATAAAAAATAACCAACCCATATCTCATTTAACCCCTGCCTGATAATATACAATGGCATGAATAAATATATTAAAACCCACCATAAATTAACCCCTCCCCCTAAAATAAAAGCTGTAATTCTGTCTTTACTTTTAAAATGTTCAATATAATTTTTAAAAACATTTTTATCTATTTTTTTCTTTATATTTGAATCTTCAATTTTAAATGATTTAAATACAAAAAAACTCATTAATAAAAACAAAGCAGCTAAAACGAAAATAACTTTAATCCCAAATTGAAAAGATAAATATCCGGCAATTAAAGGACCTATTAAATAAGATAAATTATAAAAAGTATACATTAAGCCTTCATTTCTTGACAATTTCTTCTCATTGCTTTTATCTCTGACTATAATCCCAAATGAAGTGAATTTCAGACTAATCAAAGCAACCATAACTATTGATAATAAAACAAAAATAAAAAATGAATTGACAAGAGCCAGCAAAGAGAAAACAATTGATGTTAAGATTAATGAAACACCAAACAAATGGGATTTATCTGATTTTTCAATTAGCGGAACAAAAATAAAAAAGCTTGCAAATGAAATCAAAGTTAAAAAAGCTGAAAAAAATCCTACATAAACAATACTATCAAAAAAGCTGTCCATATAAACAGCCCATATGGTAGTAACAAGTGCGAAAGCTAGTGTGTTGGTAAAACCTATAATAGCTAGTTTCCCCAAACCTGTGAATGCCCACGCCCCTTTTTGCTTCATAACTAATAATCCCATATTGTTTTTAAGGAAAATTCATTTATATGGTTTACTATCTCATACGCATTTCCAAAACTGATGATAAATAAATTTATAAATTATTCTAAAAAAGTTAGGATAAATTAATTTTCATTTCTATTAAAAATTAGTTAAGAATTAGATTTTTTCTCAAATTACTTTCCACTATGTAACCTTTAGGGATTAGTTGATCGCCTGAATAAATTATTCTTCCAGATTTTATATTCAATCCTAATGAACCTCTCCCTTGATTCCTCATTGAAAGTCTTCTTATATCTCCTGAGGTAACCCAATGAACCTCAAATTTATAACTTAGATCTGATTGGTTCATTCTTCTTACAAACTCTCTCTTTATTTTATCTCTTTGTCCGTCGTCATAAAGTTGAGGTAAAAAACTAGAATAAAACTCATCATTTGTTTCTACTGACACATCTACATCTGATTTTTCTGGATTCCAATTTTTAGTATTATAACTTCCAAAGACTCTTATCTCTTTTACTGAAGGAATTACTTCTAACGCTAATTCTACTAATTGCTCTAATTCTTCTTCAACTTTTACTACTTTTACCATATTGAAACTTCCAAAATAATGGTTATAAAGTTATCTGGAAGATTAAATTACTCTAAAATTCCCCTTATGTTCTATTAATTTATTGTAAAAAATCTAGATTAAATTTTAATTGATATTATTGTGATTATTATGAAACTGATTTTTGAGGTTATCCTCTATAAAATATTTGCAAAGCCAAATCAAAGTTTTTTATTAATATAAGTTATAAAAATAGGCCCAAAAAAGGTAGTTATAATTGAAAGCAGTATAATAGAAGTCACAATTACAGAATCAATAAACCCTAAAGAGGCTGCAGCATATGTAACTGCAAGAGTTGTGGTAAGCTGGATAATTGAGGCTCCTGCGAAAATTAAAGAGTCTTTTTTAGTCATTTTTACAAGTTTCCCCCCGAGATAACTGCTTCCGAATTTTGAAATAATGAAACCAAAGATTAACGAAATCATCAGCAAATTGTTTATGTCAAAATACCTAAACAAACTTAAATCTAATTCAGTTCCGATGATAAAGAAAAAAATCGGAATAAAAAGTCCGTAACCTATTGTTTTTAGCTTAATATATAACTGACTGGAATCTTTTTTTATTATGCTGGAAAATAAAAGTCCTGTGATAAAGGTAGCCAGAATAGGATGCACGCCCAGCCAGGAAAAATAAATTAAACATCCTAAAACAATCACTAAAAGAAACCTGAATTGCGTTTCTTCTTCTCTACTCCCAAAGCTTTTTTTTAATGTGAACTTAGACAATCCAGGAAAAAAAGCAAAAAGGATTGCAAAAGAAAAAATCAATAAGGGGATGTAAAACCATAGAGGAAAACTGGTTATGGGCTCCAAAGTTTGCAAAAATATTCCTAACAAAATAAGACTTATCACATCTGCTACAAAAATCGCTGAAATAATCATCTTACCTGTTTCATGCTCTAATAATCCTGAAGATTTTAATGAAGGAACAACAATTGCAATTGAAGAAGACAAAAATATAATGCCTATTAAAACAGCAGTAAGTAAAGAATAACCAAAAAATAGCAGAATAAACAAACCAACTAAAAAAGGAATTAATGCATTAAGCAAAACCATTAAACCTATTTTAAATTTAAATTTTTTCAAATCAGGAATGCTTGTTTCCAAACCTGCCATCAACATAAGAAAAGCCATGCCCATAAACCCGAAAAATCCTATAATTTCATCTATTTCAACATAACCTAATCCATGAGGACCAAGCAAAGAACCTGTTAGAATTAAAAGAGTTATGAATGGCAGTCTGAATTTTTTAAACATTTCAGGAATAATTAATCCAGCTCCTAAAATTATTACCAAAGTCAGCAGAGTACTTTCAAACACCATCTTTATTTATAATCAGTCTTAATCAAAGTTTAAAAAACTGTCTTTTTTTAACTATCTCATGTATCTGTCTTCCCATGCTCTAATCTGAGACTCAGGAATCTTTATTCTTTTCCCGCCTATTTGAATTTCTTTTTTTACATCATTATCCTGAATTCTAAATAAAAAACCAGCAATCAATCCAATTGCTAAACCAGCTAAATGAGCTATATTTCCAGTTCCAGAAGGATTAAAAACCCCCCATAAATCTCCCAATGCCCAGAATATTGCAGCTAAAAACAAAGGCATTGGCAACCCAAATGCAAAAATAGGTATTTTAGGTTTTATTATTGTTAATGCTCCAATAATACCAAAAATTGCCCCTGATGCACCCAAAGAAGAATTATAAAAATTCACAGCAATTAAATTAGCAATTATTCCAGATACAAAAAATATGATTAGAAACTTCCTGCTTCCAATAAATTTCTCTAACAATAAACCAAATAAAATTAATGCAAACAAATTATAAACCATATGAGTTACTGAACCGTGCAAAAATATAGCTGTAATAAACCTGTAGGGTTGTTCAAATGATAACTGATTTAAAACAAACAATTCAGTAATTGGAGCCAGTGCTTGCAAAATAAAAACCCCTATTATTACTACTGTTAAAATAACAGGATATAACTTTTGTTCCATAATCTTATATCAGGAATGCATTGAAAAAACCAACTCCTTTAGGAGTTGGATGAGCATTCCTGAATATCCTAAAAACCCAAACAAACCAACACTTTTAAGTGTTGGTAATACACAGGGTTTTTTTGATTTAGAAATATCTGTTTTTAATATTAGCTTTTCTTAGAGATTTCTTTTCTATTAAACAAACAATAACCTAAAACAAACAATAACACACTAACAAATGTGATAATCAAATCTTCCATAGTATCCTGATGTTTCCCAACAATTTGTATTTTTTCCTCAATCCCTAAATAAACTCCCTGTGCAGTACCATTAATCAAAACATCTACCCCGTATTCATAAACCTCCCATAAAGAAGCAAAAAATACAGCTGCAAAAATGCAAAACAAAATTAACAACATCTTATTATCAAGCTTATTTCTAACTAAATAAAAAAAAGTTATGCAAAGAATTATAGGATTAATAAAATGCAAAATCTTATCGTAATAAATAGAGGTATAATACAAATAAAAAACATCTGAACCTAAAATTCCTGATAAAGTCATTAAATTAAATAAAAACTGAACATACAGGGGAATCTTAATTTTAAAATAAATAAAAATCAAAAATAATAAAACAAAAACCAAAACAATTGAGAATAAAGGCCTAAAAAATAAATCATAAACAAGTATTGTAAATAAAATAATCCATATTAAAAATATTAAAAATTTAAATAATTTGTCAAACCTCATTTTTATTATCAAATAAGGACAATTAAATTTAAAAACCTATTTAATTTAATTTATACATGGCAGACGAAAATTCAGAAAAAAGCGGAAATAATTGCATATTTCCACCATGTCCAAAATGCGAAGGATATTTAGTCCCATTTTCATTTAAAGAGGATGTATTTGAGAAATGGAAATGTACTGAATGCGGATATACAATAGAAAAAAGATAATCAGGCTAAAACATCTTCTTTTCTAGAATCCATAACAAACATGTAAGTTTTTTTAATTTCTTTTAATTTTTCATATTTTTCTTTTAATTGTTCAAAATTTTCAAATGAAATAAGATTAATATCAGACTTTTGTTTTTCAATTGCCTTTTTTAGATTATAATTTACTTTAATCTTTGTATCTGAAGGAAATCTTGATTCATATAATAATCTTTTCAGGTATTTTTTTGCTTTTTTTGCTTTTCCAGAAGAAGTAATCATGTGCATTGTTATTTTCCCTTTCCAGTTACTTTTTATTTTATACCCCAATAACATAGCCAAATCAAATTCTCTATCTTCATAAAAATCTTTTTCCAAAACACTATCATCAATCCATAGATGAATATTTTTCTCCAACCCTAACCCGACTTTATATTTTTTAAAAAATATCAGCCCTGATTTTGAATATCTGGTTGTATGGATAAGCTTTTCCAACTTTTTCAGTTCAAATTTATATGATTCTAAAGGTAAAAATAAAATATTCGGATGAAAAAACTGCCCTTCAATTGCCTCCAAAGAAATTGAAGTGTCTTCTAAATATTCTTCAGATTCAACTGTGGTGTAATTGGCAAAAATTCCCTGCTCTTCAAATTTTTTAATCTGGCTTCCCATATGCCTTAAATCTTTATTTTTTCTTGTTCCCATTCCAATAACTGATAACGTTCCTTCAGGTTTCAGCATTGAATTGATTATTTTGTAATTTGATAATAAATCTTTTGAATTTTTTATCGGCAATAAGATATGGGGTTTCCACACATGTTCTCTTGATTCTGGCAAGTGAGTCACTTGCTTTGCTGCCCATTCGGATATTGCAAAAAACAAACCTGACCTAACATCCCCTTGTTTAGGTTTTATTTTCTTTTTTACTAAAAGCAAATATATTCCTATTAAAATAATAATTGCCATAAATCCTGCGTAAATATTAATATAAAACATAAAAATGGCTGATGATAAAAATCCATACAACGGAACTCCTTTAGGAATTTTAAAAGTAGGCCTGAAACCAACTAAACCTAATGACTGTTCTAAAAATACAGATAAATTAATTGCAGCATAAGTAATCAAAAAGAACATAGTTAAAACAGGAGCAATTGTATTTAAATTTCCAAATAATAAAGATAAACCAACTGCTAAACCAGTAAATAAAACAGCATTTCTTGGCTCGCTTCCGTGAGTTTTTTCAAAAAACTTGCTTTTAGGCAAAATCTGATTTTTACCTAAAGCCTGCAAAATTCTAGGAGCAGCTACCAAAGTAGTTAAAGCTGAAGAAAATGTTGAAGCCAATATTCCTAATAAAACTAACGGACTGTAAAAAGCTAAATCAATGATAATCAGATTGTTTTCAGTTAATTGTGCAGGAGATGCAGAAGATGCTAAAAATAAAACCATTAAAATATAAATTAGGGTAGTTGTTCCTAATGCAGCTAAAACTCCTCTAGGAATCTGCTTTTTTGGGTCAGACAATTCTCCGGATAACCCAATTCCAGCCATCAAACCGGTTATAGCAGGAAAAAATAAAGCAAACAATGTCCAAAAGCTACTATAAGGAAAACTGACAGATGAAACTGAACCTAATTCCTGATACCAGCTCCCAGAAATAAATATTGAAATCAATGAAGCCAGCAGCAATAAAAATACAACAATCTGAGTCCTCATTGCAATTTTTGTGCTAATAAATGTCAGTAAAAATAAAGTTGCAAATGCAATTAGCAATACTGCAATTTTAGAGTGTCCGGGAAACATAAATCTCCAAGCTTCAGTAAAACCAAATATATATAATGCAACTGACAAAACCTGAGCAAGATATAATGGAATTCCAACACTTCCTCCTATTTCTAATCCTAATGTCTTAGAGATTATTGAATATGCGCCTCCAGCACCAATTCTTATATTAGTTATAATTGATGATAATGCAAAACCAGTTGAAAAACTTACTGAGACTGCAAGAAGGATAATTAAAATAGAGCCGATTACTCCTCCTGTGCCTACAATAACTCCCAATCTTAAGAATAATATAACTCCCACTATAGTTAAAAATGTGGGAATAAAAACTCCGTTAAATGCTCCGTATTTTTTTGAACCTACCTCTTTGTTCATATTTAATTAAAAACCACTAATATATAAAAATGTTGTTGATATCAATCAAACTGAAAATAAAATATTCTGACGAGAATATAAGCAAAATAAATCAGCATTAAAAAAATTCCTGTTTTCTTTCCTACTTTTCTTTTACTAACTAGTATAATGCCCAATAACATAACAGCTGTTATTATCTTGACTGGCAAATCCCCAATAATTAGAGGTAAAGGAACGAAATAAGTTGAAATTAATCCTCCTAATTCAATTGCTAAAAGAGGATTTGGGATATTGCTTCCAATTAAGGTTCCTACACTAATTCCTTTAGCTTTATTTTGATTCCTGATATGGATGCTGATACCTCTGGTAATGCTGATGCAATACCAATACTCAAGATTCCAATTAAACTTCCTCCTAAACTTGTTTCAATCACTATTTCCTCAATAATTTTAAGAACGAAATAGCTACTTAACAACAATACCCCAATGCCTATTACAACAATAAGAGATTCAAAAAACACTCCTCTTTTTAATTCCTGTTTTTCATGTAGATGATGGACTTCTTTGTCAGTTAACGAATACATATACCCCCCCAAAAATCCTAATAAAATTAAACTGTCGATTCTTGAAATGGTTCCATCAAAACCCATTGCTAATAAAACAACAGCAGTCATAATCATAACTACATAGCTTTTTTTAAAAATGATTTTTTAAAATTCAAAGAACCCATAAAAAGCAAAATAAATCCAATAATGAATGTCTGCTGTATAATATCTGAACCTATGTTAGCTCCCAAAACACATGCTGAACCAACATTATAACTTAGATTATCTGTAACAATGCTTACAGAAGCAATTATATGGGATGATATCTCTGGCAAGCTGGTTCCAATTGACAAGACAGTTAAACCAATAAACATGTTTGAAACACCAAAATGATGAGCTAAATTAATTAGTCTTTTAACAACAAACTCCGCACTTAAAACTAAACAAGCAATTCCCAAGACAACAAACAATATATCTAACCCTAAACTTCCAAACACCATCTTTTAAAATAATCCTAATTTAATAGTATTTAAGATTATCTACAACAAAAACTTTATAAATCATTAGATTTTATCATAACTATGATAGCTAAAATTTGGAGTTATCCCCACAACTGAAGATAATTTTAGCTGTAGCTTTCTTTATACAAACAATAATGTTTTTATATCAAATTTCTCTAATTTAATTAGTAATAATAACTTACTAATCAGCCTTGAGTCTATATCAAAGGAAAATAGAAAAAAACCATGGGTTGTTTTCAATGGCGGTTGTAGTATAACGGTTAGTACATCCGGTTGTGGAGAGCAAGTTTGTGAGTCAAAAAAAAGACAATACCGAACGAGCTTGCGAATTCCGGGAGAAGTGAGTTCGACTCTCACCTTCCGCCCTCTTTGCTTTAATAAGAATTCTCAAACACAAAGCTTATTAAATCAGAACAAACTAAATAAAACTATAAATGAGGAAAAATGAAAGAAACAATAAAGGGATTTTCAGACTACACTGGTAAAAAAGCTAAAAAAAGGCAGAAATTAAAAGAATTTTTAATTAAGCAGTTTGAATTATATGGTTTTGAACCTGCAGAAACTCCGGTAATTGAAGAAGAAAAATTTGTTGTTGGTGAAAACCAGCAAGATGATGCTGTTTCAGATACATACAAACTAAAAGATAAAGGTAACAGAAACCTAGCATTAAGATATGAATTTACATTCCAGTTAAAAAGAATAGCAAGAAATAAAAAGTTACCCTACAAGAGATATCAGATTGGATATGTTTTTAGGGATGAACCAGTAAAATCCAACAGATTCAGGCAGTTTACCCAGTGTGATGTTGACATAATTGGTTCAGAAATAAAAGATGAAGCAGAAATCCTTGCTTTGACTTCCAGAATTCTGGATAAACTGCAAATAAATGCAGAGATAAGTATAAACAACAGGAAATTGCTAAATGAAATTCTATCTGAGTTGGGAATAGATAAAAAACAATGGAATAATATAATAAGAGAAATTGACAAATTAGATAAAAAGCCAGAAAGGGAAATCAGACAAGCTTTAAAAAAATATGATGCTGGAGAATTCTTGGATATAATAAAAGATAAGGAAAACGTGAAAAAATACAAAGCTTATGATGAAATTAAATTGCTGCAAAAATTCTGCAAAACATACGGAGTAAAAACTGATTTCAATCCTGCTCTATCTAGAGGTTTATCATATTATACCGGAACAATATTCGAAATAAAAACTAAAAAAATGAAAGAGACAATTATCGGAGGGGGTTCATATCTGGTTAATAATATAACCTCAACAGGGATTTCATTTGGATTGGAAAGATTATCCCCGCTAGCTAAAATAAGTATTAATGATAAAGAAGTTTTAATAATTTCAATCAAACAAAATGAAGACTCTATAAAATTAGCTGAATTATTAAGAGATAATAATCTAAAAGCAGAAATAAGTTATGATAACCTAAGTAAGGCGTTAGAATATGCAAATTCCAAAGATATTCCTTATGCAATATTTTTGGGTGATAAAGAAGTTAAAAAGAAAAAGTATAAATTAAGAAACATGAAAACTGGAGAAGAAGTTATGCTAAAAGAGAAAAAATTAATTGAAAAATTACTCTAATTATCCAAGCTATCAAACAAAGCTCCTAAAGGATTTTCAAAGTCCTTGTTGATTTTCTCAACTCTTCTCAACTGCTCATTATCTAATTCATCTTCCATTTCTTTTACTTCCTGTTTCAGTTTTTCTCTTTCTTCTTCCTCTTTTTTCCACATAGATTTCATCCAAACCCAGATTTCCTCAAAATGTTTTTCCTGGTGCAGCCAGATTTTTCCCTGATTATCTAAATGTAAAATTGGCAAGAAACATGCAATTCTGTCCTCAACTTTTGTTCCCACTAACTCCGTATAAGCGATTTTATGATTTTTCTTGAATAATGTCTGAATTTTAGCATATAATTTTCTTATTCTATCTCTGATATTAACTCTTGAAGCTTTTGGGATTACTATATCTGTTTCTCTTTCCATCTGCTTTTCTTCAATTTCCTTTTTAATCCTTCTTGTCTCAGTTTTAATTGCCTTATCTAATGCTCCAATTAACTCGTTTAATGAAACTTTTTTATATCTCGGCAAAGGAGTTCTGGGA
Organism: Candidatus Woesearchaeota archaeon; assembly: GCA_964592915.1. Classification (GTDB taxonomy): domain Archaea; phylum Nanobdellota; class Nanobdellia; order Pacearchaeales; family GW2011-AR1; genus CAZQGH01. Next base: position 18,466 of record CAZQGH010000020.1, read on the forward strand.
ATTAATTCAGGCAATTCATCTTCATCAATCTCAATTTTAATCTCTTGTTTTTGCTCTTCTTTTTTACCAAATAATATCTCATCAATGCTTTTTATGTATTCATTTAGCAATATTTCAGATTTAATTCTTAATAATAATGACGCAGCTAATAAGATTTTGCTTGAAACAAAGAAATTAGCTTCTTCTAATTCTCTTATTTTTTCCAAATATTTCCTGGATAAAACAGCCAAATCAATGTCCCATGGGTCTAATTGCTCGGTATTGATTAAATCATAAATAAGAGCTTTCCAGCTAATTTCTTCTCCAGTCAGAATATTATATAACTCTTCCTGCCCAATTTTCTCTTTTTGCCCAATTGTCTGCTCAGCCATTTTAAAGCTAATCTATTTACAATAAGAAAGTTTATAAACTTTAACAACATGTAATAATTAAGACAAAAAGAGATATAGAAGTAAGAACCATAAAGTTTATAAAGTTCATACTCCTATATTAACTATAAGAAGAAGAGGATTACGGGAAAATCTAATTGTGGCATAAGTAACTTGAATATTATACTATATGGGGGTTAGGGACTACAATTAGCAAAAGACTAAGGAAAAAATCAAACAACAAGAGTTAACATAAAAAGAGATTATGTTACATAATATTGTTGTCATTATATAAAAGTAACAAAACCGAAAGGTTTAAAAAGTTCAATATCATTATATCATTATCACCTCTTTTTCCCCAGGAGAGGCAATTCGGCAGCTCTTTTTTCAGCTGAATCTGCCTCCCCCAGGGTTTATAATCACAAATAATTCTAACAAAATTATTAGATTATACTAAAAAAGAAAATCATATTCAATAGTTAAAAAAAAGAGATTTTTCGCAGAACAGCTATTATTTTTTTAAGTAATGGTCCTGCGTTTTTCATATTATTTCTTTGATAACTAATTTTTTAATTAGTTATCTTTATAATCACTAAATTTGCTATTAATTGAAAAATGCGAATGTGGAATGTTCCTGTAAAAAATATGTGCAGAAAACATCTTTTAGGAGAACATGTAGAAATGCATATGTTTGTAGGTTCAATAAAAAAAGGAATTAGTTTAAAGGGATATATGGAAAAAAATCTGATTGAAATTCATAATCTGAAAAAAAGACATGATGAACTAGCTAGAGAAATGATTAAAAGAGGATATAAACATAATTCAGAATTAAAATTTAAAACTAATAAAAAAATAGGCAAAGTGAATGCTAAAGAAAATATAAAAGAATTATCTAAAAGATGCAAATTATGTAAATTTTAATCATCTATATTCGCCGCCAACAACCTGACTATTTAATCTGCTCCAATCTTGCATTCTTCTTAAATTATCAGGATGAATTATTGGTATTGGTTCAAGTTCTAAAACCTCATCAATACTTAAACTAGTTCTCTTAGAAATTTCTTCAAGAGAATGATGATAACCTTTCATAACAGCAGCTTCTCTTTTACTTCTCATATCTTCTGAAATATGAACCTCTGTAGAACTTACAAAAAAATCACTAGCTCTGATATATTTATTCATAATAGTTATCGGTATTAGAGTTTAAAAATATTTATATTTCTAACTAAAATTATTTTTTCTCAGAATCAGATTTTTCTTCATTATCTGGTTTGCTTTCTTTCTTTTCCTGCTTTGTGAATTCTGTGTAGTGGCATCTTCCACAATATAATCTGTTATCAGCCTGCATTAAAAAAACTCCAGGACCGCATCTTGGGCATACTTTCTCTCTTTTAATATTGTCCCCATCAATTGTATATTTTGAATATTTCTTACTGGTAGGTTTGTTCTTATGTTCTTTTTTCCCTTTTTTTACAGCTTTTTTTTGCTTCCCTGGTTTTGGCATTTTACAATTTACTGATTTTATTTAGTTTTTTATTATTTGATTTTAAATTGTGGGATGACATTGGCATTTTACAATTTACTGATTTTATTTAGTTTTTTATTATTTGATTTTGATTATTTATTTTCTCCTTTTTTCTCTCCATCATCTTTTTTCTTTTCTTCTTGTTTTTCCTCTGCTTTTTCCTCTTCTTTCTTTTCTTCCTTTTGTTCTTGTTGCTTTTGTTTTTGCTCATTCTGCTCTGCAGATTCTTCACTTTTTTCTTTTCCTTCAGTAGATTCCTCAGCTTTTGCAAATTTTTCTTTATCTTCTTTAGTTTCATAAATTTCAGCTGAAACTAAAAAAGTGTTTGTTCCAAATTTACCTTTAACTTTTCTAATTAAAATATTATCTTTATTCCCCTTAAATTCGTTAGCTATCACTTCTTTTGCTTCCGGATAAGTGGGATTTTTCTCTGATTCCACAAGTATCTTAACTTCCTGTCTTTTCAATAACGGATTTTGTTTTTGCTCAACAATCTTCATTTTATTTAGATATCAACAGATTTATTATTAAATTTTAATTGCATAAGTTCCGGGTTTTGTAACCCCTATGTTTTTTGCAATTTCAGATTCAACATCAAAAATAACAACTTTTCCTTTCCATTTATCAGCTCGTTCCTGACTACCACAGTTTGGACATTTATCTCCTTCATATATCCTATTGCATTTTTTGCAGGCTCTCTCCACCATTATTTCTTTCCTCCCTTAGCTTCTTTTTCATTAGATTTTGCTGCAGCTTTAGATTTTTGCTTTTTCTTCTTTTTTTCTTCTTCAATCCATTCCAATTTGCCTAATCCTGGTTGCCTCATCGTCAAACCAATTTTTGGTTCTCCAGCTTTGTATGACACAGCTACTATTCTAGCTAAGCAAGCATCTCCTTTTTTTAAACTCCTTTTAGTTGATTTTCCAACTAAAGTATTTGTTTTTGAAAAATTAACATAATCATCCATAGTCTGAGAAATATGAATCATTCCCTGCATTCCCCCCATATCCATAAAAGCGCCGAAATTTGCAATTTCAGTTATAATACCATAAACTAATTCCTGCATTTCAGGTTTCCAGCATAATAATTTAAATCTTGAATTGTAATATGCTGCACCATCTCCTGGTATGATGATTCCTTCACCTACCTCCATAACATCTACTACAGCTATAACTACTCCTAATTCCCTATCTGTATAATCCTGATATGTTTCTTTTAATTGTTCTCTAACAGCATCCTGAGTAGCTAAACCAAACAACTTAGGTTCTACTCTTATATAGTCCTCAATCTCAGTTAAATAGAACATTGTAAAAATTAGAATTAAAAAGCATTTTTAAAGCTTTTCATTTTTGGTTCTGTAAAGTCTACGGGTGATAGATAATCTTATCTTGTATATAA
>CAZQGH010000021.1:0-17414 GCA_964592915.1 Candidatus Woesearchaeota archaeon
AGGAAGGCATGTTTTGGAATTTTGTTTTGGAAATGTTTGTAAAAAAGCTTACAATTCAGCTGCAGGATGGTATAATCCGGGTTGGAGCAAAAGAAAAAATATCACAATTAGTTCATTAATGATTAATTCAGACTTAGAAGATTTTCCATTATTTGTTGAGCTATATGATACTGGCTTAGCATCTAATTGTTTAGTAAATGGAGATGATATACTATTTACAAGTTCTGACGGGCAGACAAAATTAGCTCATGAAATTGAATTATTTAACCAGACTTATAATTCATCCACCTCCCATCTAATTGCATGGGTGAAGACTAATTTGTCTTCATCTTCAGACACGATTCTATATATATATTATAATAACTCAAATTCAGCTAATCAGGAATCTGTTTCAGAAGTATGGGATGATGATTATGTAGCTGTATATCATATGAACCAGTTGAATGCAATTGACTCAACAGGATTAAATAATGCTTCATCTCATGGAGGAGTTTCATTGAGTAATTCAGGGAAATTAGGGCATGCTCTTGATTTTGACGGAAACAACGGCTATTTAGATGCTTCTGATTCTCCAAGTTTAAGTTTTACAGATGATGAATTAACTATGGAAGCATGGGTTTATGCTGATACTCTTCCAACAGATGAAACCTCAATAATAAGGAAAAACGGACAGTGGGCAATGCAGTTTTATGATGCAGACACAATAAGAAACTTGATTGCTACAAGCGGAACAACAGGATGGACAGCTGATAATGATGAAGATTACTCCTTTTCTGCAGATACCTGGTATTTCTGGACAGCTGCATATGACGGTTCCGTAATTAAACATTTAATTAATGCACAACAAGTTGGTTCAACCCATACTGTTACAGGAAACATTGAGGATAATTCTGATGCAATGGATATAGGATTTTGCACGCACACAAGTGAGTATCTAGACGGAATAGTCGATGAGCTTAGAATTTCCAAAACAAGACGAAGCGATGATTGGATTAATGCTTCATATCAAAATCATAATTTTCCTCTAACTTTTTATACAACAGGCGAAGAAGAAAGCCATCTAACTATAACTATCAATAATCCCGCAGATTCTTCTACAATAGAAGACGTAACCCCAACATTGAATGTAACATTAGAAGGAACAGCTGCAAGATTATGGTATAATGTAGACGGAGGAGAAAACACAACTCTTTGCACAGACTGCACAGGAGAGCAAACCACCTTTTTATATTTAGAAGAAGATTCTTATACAGTGAATGTATTTGCAAATAATAGTTTTAGTTCGGAATTTTCTGAACAAACTTCCTTTACAGTTGACATGAATTTTTCTTATTCGGATGATTTTAACGACAACTCTTCAATAACTGAATTTAACAATGTTGACTGGAATTATGGCAATCTAAGTTTTACAAGAACCAGTGTTTCCACAGGAATAAAAAGTTTGCAAAAAGGTTCAGAAAGTTTTTCAGAAACATCTCATCAGGTTAACATTGATTCAGTTAATCCAGATTCCTCAGTATTGTTTTTCAGTTATTCAACAGATACCGAAGATGCAGAAAGCTTTTTAGTTTGGGGCAATTTATCTGATTCAACAACTATTGATTTTGGAAGAAGCGACAGTTCAGGAACAATAAGCTTAGTTTGGTATGTGGCAGAATTTGAATCCGGAGTTAATGTTCAGAGAGGAACTTTTACACAAGGAGCAACAACCAATACTGCTGTTTCGGAGGTTAATATAAACCAGTCCTTTCCAATAATGAGCTTCACTTCTTACTCAAGCGGGATGTGGGGTTCAGATGACGCAGTAAGAGCCAGATTAACCAGTTCAACAAATTTAGAAACTTATGCGGGAAATACCATAAACAATATTCTCGCCTGGCAGGTTGCGGATTATTCTGGAGCACAAATCCAAAACGGAACTTTCACATTAGGAGGAACTACAAACGACATAGATATTACTGAAGTTAATCTAAATAAATCATTTATTTACACAACATGGGCTACTGATTCAAGTGGAAGTGGTTTCGGCGCAGATGACGGAGGTTTAATTGCCAATTTCACAGATTCAGATACAATACATTTTGAAAGAGAAGGTAGTGGAGACAATTTATATGTTGCATGGTATGTTGTTGAATTCACAGGCAATGAAAAAGTTTACACAGGAAATGAACATTTTGATTCATCAACAACAGAAAAAAACATACCTATAGATGCAATTGATACTTCACGTTCCGTTGCTTTTTCAACACAGGATTTTAAAGGAGGCAAAGGAAGTGATACAGCAGATTATGCAGGTTCAATTTGGTTTACAGCTAATATAACAAATTCTACAAACTTACAATTGACAAGAGCAATTACTTCAGGAAGCACAGCAGATGTCCAGTGGTTTGTTGTTGAGTTTCCTGAAGGAAGCGCAAGTTCGGGCAATATAACTTCATATGTCATGAATGTTTCCTCTACAATTTTAGACATTACAAATATAACATGGAATGAGGATAATATTAATGAAAACAATAATATTTCCATCCAGATTTCAACAGATGCAGGACAAAACTGGTATGAAGCTGAAAACGGATTAGGATTATCAGCAATAACAGCAGGAAACAGCTTAATTTATAAAGCATTATTCTCAACAAACCAGTCAACAACTCTGACATTATCAGATATGAACATCACATGGAGCTCAGAACCCCCTCCTCCACCAAATATAACTATTAATAATCCCGCAGATTCTTCTACAATAGAAGACGTAACCCCAACATTGAATGTAACATTAGAAGGAACAGCTGCAAGATTATGGTATAATGTAGACGGAGGAGAAAACACAACTATTTGCACAGACTGCACAGGAGAGCAAACCGTCTTTTTATATTTAGAAGAAGATTCATACACTGTCAATGTTTATGGTTCAAATATAGCGGGTTATCAAAATTCTAACTCAACTTCTTTTACAATTGATATGAGATACCATTATTATGATACCTTTAATGACAATTCTTCATTAATAAGTATGAATAATGTTAATTGGAATTATGGAAACATAAGCTTTACAAGAGAAGAAACTTCAACATCAATAAAACAGGTTTATTCTGGTTCAACAACTTTATCAGATGGTACAGCTGGTTTAAATGTTCCAATAGGAGCAGAGGTAAATACTTCAAAATCAATCTTGTTTTTTTCATACACTATAAATGATGCAGATATTTCAGATACTCTAATGCGAGGACATTTATCAAATGAAACCAATATTTATTTCCACAGAGATACAACGGGAAGTGATTTAAAAATAGCATGGTATGTAGCAGAATTTGAATCAGGAGTAGAAGTCCAGTCAGGAGTTGTAAGTCATGGCTCTACAACAAATGTCCCTATTAATGAATTTGTTATTAATGAAACATTTCCATTTGGAAGTTTTGAAAATGATAATAGCGGAAGATGGGGAGCAGACGATGAAATGAGGACGAGATTAACAAACTCAACAAATTTAGAGCTTTATTCAGATAGTGCTCCAAATGATGATGCAGCTTATCAGGTTATGGAGTATTCTGGAGCTAAAGTTCAGAACGGAACGTTCACTTTAACAGATACTTCAGCAGACGTAACGATTGATGAAGTTAATTTAAACAAAACATTTGTTTTATCAAGCCATTCAGTTTCAGGAGATGCAGAACCAGATGATGCAGGTTTGTTAATAAATTTTACAAGTCCTACTAACCTCCACTTTGAAAGAGAAGCCGGAAATGGCCCAGATTTGTATGTTGCATGGTATGTTGTTGAATTCACAGGCAATGAAAAAGTTTACACAGGAAATGAACATTTCGATTCATCAACAACAGAAAAAGATATCTCAATTCCTGAGATAGATAAAACAAAATCTGTAGCTTTTTTATCAGATAGATTTAAAGGCGGAAAAGGAACTGAGTCCTCAGCAGATAATCCAGGATATATTTGGTTTACAGCAAATATAACTAATTCAACAAATTTAAATTTAGAAAGAGCTATTGCTAATGGAGACACAGCAGATGTCCAGTGGTTTGTTGTTGAATTTGCAAGTTTTGAATCTACTGGAAATTACACAGCATACAATGTAAATACAACCGAAACAATCACAGCAATGACAAATATTACATGGCAGGAATCAGGAACAGGCTCGAATAACAATATTTCCATCCAGATTTCAACAGATGCAGGACAAAACTGGTATGAAGCTGAAAACGGATTAGGATTATCAGCAATAACAGCAGGAAACAGCTTAATTTATAAAGCATTATTCTCAACAAACCAGTCAACAACCCTGACATTATCAGATATGAACATCACATGGACTACTCAACCTCCTTCCTTGCCCAATATAACTATTAATAATCCCGCAGATTCATCAACTTTTCCAGACGTAACCCCAACATTGAATGTAACATTAGAAGGAACAGCTACAGAATTATGGTATAATATCGGCAATGGAAATAATATAAGTATATGTCGTGAATGTTCAGGAATCCGCACAAAATTTTTATATTTAGAAGAAGGTTCATACACCTTAAATGTTTATGCAAACAATTCAGTAGGAACTGAAGCAACAAATTCAACTTCTTTTAATATAAATATGAATAAAAATTATCACGATAATTTTAATGATAATTCTTCTCTGATAGAAATAAATAATGTAAACTGGGAGATAGGCAATATTAGCTATACAGGCACAGGAGGGGGAACTGAGATAAAACAGGTTTATTCTGGTTCAACAACCTTATCAGGAGAAGAAACAAATGTTCCAATAGGAGCAGAGGTAAATACTTCAAAATCAGTTTTATTTTTTCAGACAACCTTGTCAAATACTGCGCCGGATAACAACTGGATTAGAGGGCATTTATCAAATGAAACAAACATTTATTTTCACAGAGGAGATACCTCTGGAACTCCTGAAATATTCTGGTATGTAGCAGAATTTGAATCAGGAGTAGAAGTCCAGAGCGATGTTACCTCTCAAAGCGGAACAACACAAAATATTCCCATTTCAGCAGTCAATATAGATGAAGCATTTCCTGTAACAAGTTTTGAAAATGACGGAAGCAGTGCATGGGGTTCAGATGACGAAATGAGAACAAGACTAACCAGCTCAACAAATTTAGAAGCTTATTCAGGAAGTTCTACCAGTGATGAAATTGCCTGGCAGGTTATTCAGTATGAAGGAACACAAATCCAAAACGGAACTTTCACATTATCCGGAACAACAGCAGAGGTAACTATAAATGAAGTGGATTTAGATAAAACATTTGTTATTGCTACTCAGTCAACTTCATCAAATTTGAATGCCCGTGACCAAGGAGTTTTAATCAATTTTACTGATGCGACAACGCTTCATTTTGAAAGAGGCAATTCAGGAGGTTCATTATCAATAGCCTGGTATGTTGTTGAATTCACAGGCAATGAAAAAGTTTACACAGGAAATGAACATTTCGATTCATCAACAACAGAAAAAGATATTTCAATAGGAGCTACAGTCGACCCTACAAAATCAATAGCTTTCTTGCCTTCAAACATGAGAGCAGGAAAAACAACCGAGTCAAGTCAAAATGTAGGAACAACCTGGTTTTTAGCCAATATATCAGACTCTACTACCCTGAATTTGAAAAGAGCCACAACCTCAGACAGTCCGGCTGATGCTCAGTGGTTTGTTGTGGAATTTTCTGAAGCTGAAAGTTCAGGAAATTTTATTTCTTACCCTGTTAATGTTACTCAGCCAATTAAAAAAATTATAAATATAACATGGCAGGAAGGTAATACAGATGCAAATAACCGGATTGAGGTGAATGTTAGTGTTGATAATGGTTTGAACTGGCATAATGCTTCTAATGGGATGGAATTATCGGGATTTTCTTCAAACAGTAGTTTATTATACCAGGTTTTTTTCACTACATCAACTACAGATACATTTTCATTTCTTGATATTAATATATCCTGGTCAGCTCCTCCCGAAATAAATATCGTCTATCCCGGAAATACAACTTATAGTTCATCAGTTACAGAATTAAATTATACTGTTTCTTCAGATTCAGGAGTTAGTTTAGATTCCTGCTGGTGGTCAAATGATTCAGGAGCCACACAAAATTTCATTACTTGCGGAGAAAATGTTTCAGCTATAAATAGTGCAGAAGGAAGCAATACCTGGTGGATTTTTGCAAATGATTCAGAAGGAGCAGAAAATTCTGAATCAATAACCTTCACAGTTGATACCTCAGCTCCAAGCATAGAATTTGTTAATCAAACTGGCGAAGATGAAACAATAGTTAATAAATCCCGTCCTTTGGATGAAGGCGAAAATTTAACTATAAGAGTTAATGTAACAGATGATAGTATTGATAATGTCTGGATAGTTGTATGGGAAACAGTAAAAGGAGGAGCAGAAAAATTCCGGCAGGCGTTAACCTATGTTGGGGGGGCATTATGGATGGCAGTAATTCCAACGGATTATACATGGGATGTTCTTCATTATTACACCATATATGCAAATGATACAGCAGGCTATGAATCAGAATATGATGGAAATTTTTCTTTGTTAAAAATGGACACAGAAACAGAATTAAATCCCAATCCAACAAATGGAACAGGAACAGTGAGAGTTTTTGGATATGTAAATTTTACAAATTCAAGTAAATTTGGCAACAGACCGATTAACATATGGTTAGATGGCTCTTTATTATTACTGGAAAACTTAACAGCTAATGGAGGAACTCCTGATTGGTGGGATTCTGACTGGGATAACAGAAAAGAGATAACAATAACAAACCACTTGTCTCCACTAACAGATTTTCCAGTTTATCTCAACATAACTAAAGAAAGCAGAATGCAAAATGATTATGGTGATTTGAGGTTTATAAACGGAAGTTGTTCTGATAATCAATATTTAGAACTAGCTTATGAAATAGAGAATTATACTTCAAATAAAGCTGACATATGGGTGAAAATTCCCACTTTAACCTCTTCAACTAAAATTTGTATGTATTATGGGAATAATAATGCTGTTTCAGGAGAAAACATAACAGAAGTATGGGATGATGATTATGTAGCTGTATATCATATGAACCAGTTGAATGCAATTGACTCAACAGGATTAAATAATGCTTCATATCATGGAGGAGTTTCATTGAGTAATTCAGGGAAATTAGGGTATGCTCTTGATTTTGACGGAAACAACGGCTATTTAGATGTTTCTGATTCTCCAAGTTTAAGTTTTACAGATGATGAAATGACTATAGAAGCATGGGTTTATGCTGATGCTCTCCCAACAGATGAAACCTCAATAATAAGGAAAAACGGACAATGGGCAATGCAATATCTTGATTCAAATACAATAAGAAACTTGATTGCTACAAGCGGAACAACAGGATGGACAGCTGATAATGATGAAGATTACTCCTTTTCTGCAGATACCTGGTATTTCTGGACAGCTGCATATGACGGTTCCGTAATTAAACATTTAATTAATGCACAACAAGTTGGTTCAACCCATACTGTTACAGGAAACATTGAGGATACTGAAAATGATGCACAGATTGGAATGTGCATTCATACAGATGAGTATTTAGACGGAATAATAGATGAGTTCAGAATTTCCAAAACAAGAAGAAGCGATGACTGGATTAATGCTTCATATCAATTAACCACTAATCAAGATTCTTTTGTAAGTTTCGGTTCAGAAGAAAGCAAAACAGATTCATATAGCTTTTACAGAAACTTTACAGATACCAATAATGATGATTTTAATCAAGGAATTTACTACGACACAGAAACAGACGGGCAAAATATAACTTTATCTGGCTCAAATACTACTGGAAATTACACAAAGATACTAGATGCAGGTGCAAGGGTTGAATGGGATTCATTATCTTGGGAATCCACAGGAAAATCATGTTCTGCAACCCTAACTTATCAGGATGGAGATTCAAATGGTTACTCAGGAACTACCGACACTTATTTAAATGGGGACAGCCAGGGAAGTAATTATGGAGATAGTTCTGATTTGTTTATGGACACAAACCCTATTCAGAGGACTCTGATTAAATTTGATAATATTCTGGGATACGGGGCAAACAAAATTCCTTATAATTCAACAATCTACGAAGCTAATATTTCTGTCAATGTATATGACTCTGGAAACACAATTAATATTTATGAGATTTTGGAAAACTGGGATGAAAATCAAGCAAATTATAATTACAGATTAACTGGAATTTTGTGGGATTCTGCGGGATGTTCCGGACCTGATTCCCGTTCAACTGTAAAAGAATCTGATTTTTCTCCATCAGTTGGAACAAATGTCTTTGACATAACAAATGCAATGAAAAAATGGACAAATCAAACTTCAAATAATTACGGAGTTGTTTTAAATCCTACAGCTACTGATAATGTAAAAATAAGAAGCAGTGAATACTCCACTCAGTCAGAAAGACCAGAATTAACAGTAAGATTTGATTCAGATGATTGCACAGGAGTGGTGATTTATATAAGAACTTCTAATGATAAAGTTACCTGGACAGAATGGAAACAAATTAACAATGGCGAAGAAATTAATGATTCATACAGGGCAAGTCGGTATTTGCAATATAAAGTAGAGTTAAGTTCAATTGAGGGTTCATCAACACCTTACTTAGAAGAGTTATATATAAATTATACCGCTGTTGTTACAAATTCATCAGGAGATTATGATTATAGTTTTAATCCTCCAACAACTTTTGGTTTGTATCCTGTATGTGTCAATACAAGTAAAAACACAATATTTACCGGGGCATGTGAAGATTTAAGTGTGCAAGCAGGCGTTTCTCCCCAGGTAGAATTAATTTCTCCAGGTAACAGTCAGTGGTTTTCTTATGGTAATCTAACTCTGATTTATAATGTTACAGATTTAAATGACGATATAACTAATTCCACACTAATTATAAATGGTTTGATAAATCAAACAAATTCAACAATGATCAATAATGGATTATATAACAATTTTACAATAAATTTTACATCAGGGCAGTTTAACTGGACAGTCCAAGTAAGAGATTCAAATAACAATTTAGGGACTGATACCGCAAGAAATTTTTATATTGATTTAATTGAACCCAGCATAACCCTCTTATATCCTGTTAATGCAGAAAATTATTCAGGAGAAAATGTGGATTTAAGTTTTAATGTTACGGATAATCTTGATGATTCTTTAACTTGTGAGGTGTTATTGGATAGTCAAACAGAATTTTCTGGCCAAGTGAGCAATGGAGCCATTCAAAATGTTTCTGTTGGTTCTTTAAGTGAGGGAATCCATTACTGGAATGTAACTTGTGAAGATGAAGTTGGAAAAAGTAAGACAAGCGAAACAAGATATTTTAATTATACTGACACTCCCCCAACTTTATCTTTGGCTTTTCCCCAAGACAATCATATAGATGCAGATGGGAACATATCATTTATTTTCAATGCAACGGATAATTCAGGATTTATTAACTGCACACTTATAATAAACGGAACTGATTTAACTGTAAATCAAACTTCAATCAACAACGGATTTAACACAACAATTAATCGGACAAATTTAGGAGAAGGACATTATAACTGGACTGTTCAGTGTATAGATTTAAGTGGGAACGCAGTTCAGCCATTCGTGAGATTTTTTACAGTAGATTTATTATATCCTACGATAGAATTAAATGCTCCCTCAAATGGAAATACTTTGGGTTATAGCGATGTAGTTTTCAACTTCACAGCGAATGATACTATAGATTCTTCATTAATCTGTAATTTATACATAGATAGTGTAGATAAAGGAAGTTCTAATGCCAACATAAATGAAATTACAAATATAGCAACATATAATCTTTCTGACGGAGCAAAATACTGGAATGTAACTTGTGAAGATGATGCAGGATTTTCTAATACAAGCTCTACCTGGACAATAGACATACAGGAACCCCCAGAAGTAATTTTAACTACAGACAATGAATCCGCATATACCTCAAGCTCATTAAATTTAGGGTATATTCCATATGATAATACTAATCTAAGTAGGTGCGACTTGTATATAGATGATGCATTTAATAAAACCAATTCATCCCAAATAACAAATGGTGAAGAAAGCGGTTATGATTTAGAAGGCTTAGCTGATGGCACCCATACCTGGTTTGTAAATTGCACAGATATGATTGGATTAACTTCCGTGTCAGAAACCAGGACATTTTATATCGACCATAATCCTCCCGAAATAATATTGCATTATCCAGATGATGAGGATGTTTATTCCTCAAATATAACTTTTAATTTTACAGTAACTGACTTTGTTGATATTAATATGTTGTGTAATTTAACAATTGATACTGTAATCGAGGATTTGAATTTTGAAGCTAAGAATGGCAGTGTCACAAACCGAACAATTTCAGATATTAGTGATGGCACCCATACCTGGTTTGTAAATTGCACAGATGATGCAGGGAATACTGCTGGAAGCGACATATATAATTTTACAAGATATACAAATCCTTCTTTAACTTTAATCTGGCCTGAGGACAATCACTGGTTTGGTTATAATAATGTTAATCTGACTTATTTGCCAGAAGATGATGAGGGGATTCTTCAATCATATTTAATTATAAATGGTTTGATAAATCAGACAAACTCCACTCCTATTTCAAACAATGATTATAATGAGTTTTTAGCAACTTTTGAAGATGGTGTTTATAACTGGAGTATTAATGTAACTGATTCAACCGGATTAAATGGAAGTGATACTGAAAGAACTTTTTATGTTGATACTCAGTCACCATTAATAAGTTTAAATTCGCCTTCTCAATCTGAGGTAATCGAAACAAATAATGTTACCTTTAACTTTACCCCTACGGATAATCTTGACCAGGATATCTCGTGCAACCTAACTTTAAATGATGAAGTAGAAGATTCCAGCTCAATAAGCAATGGAACTGATAAAATAAAACATCTGCTTCTTGGAGACGGGAATTATTCCTGGAACGTAACCTGCTGGGATAATGCCTATAATCATAACTATAGTAATACGATAAATTTTACAGTAATTGCTCCGCCCAATGTTACTTTGGATTCTCCTGAAAATAATCACAGAACTGCTGATTCAAGTATAGTATTCAAATATACCCCGATAGACCCAATTGGGCTTGACAAATGCGACTTGTATATAGATGACATTTTAAATGATACTGAGGAGACTGCAGGAACGCTAATAGCAAACCAGCAAAATAATTTCAGTGTTGAGGAGATAGAAGAAGGAATTCACAACTGGACAGTAAATTGCACAGATACTGATGGCAACACTTTCCAACCCTCAGTAAGATGGTTTTATATTGACCAGTCCCCACCATCTATCCGATTAAATGCTCCGGATAATGATTCAGGAATTGATTTCAATTTGGGGTATGTAAGATTTAACTGGACAGCAACAGATGTTCTTGATAATAATCTGGAATGCAATTTAACACTGGATGATGTTAATAATAAAACTGATGTTTTATGCACAAGCGGAATTCCTCATGTCGAAAATATCAACCCTTATTTGGGAGGGCATAATTGGAGTTTAACTTGTTGGGATAGTGTGGGAAATTCAAATCAAAGTGCATTATATGAATTTAATTATACTTACCCTGATTTTGACATTAATACAAGTGATATTGTATTAAACAACTCAAATCCGAAAGAGAATGAAACAATAAGAATTAATGCAACAATCAGAAACTTAGGAGGGGCTGATTCTCAGCAATTCACAGTTAAATTTTATAATGGAAATCCTAACACAGAAGGGGTTCAAATTAATGGGGATAAAACTCTGAGCATAGCTAAATATAGCCAAAATACGACTTATGTCGATTGGAAAGCCACACTTGGAGCTGAGAAAATTTTCGTTTTAGTTGACCCTCCAATAGCAACAGGCGGAAGCTTTGATGAATGGAATGAAAACAATAATAATGTAAGCACAAACATCTCTCTTGGTTCATGGCACTTTTTTTACGGAAATGTAGTTGGAGAAATATATTATGATATGGCAGATGCAGACCAAAATAAATTAGTGAAATGGAATGCTTCTAATTTTGTTAACGGGCATATTTACTCAACAGATTATGATTCAACGATTATGTGGACTCAGCTGCAGTCAATAGGAAAAAACACCTCAGATGGCAACACAACAGATGATTTTTCAGAAATTGATAATTTATTAGGCATGGAAAATTTTTCCGATTCAGTCTCATCTGTATATACTGAAAATGGGAATGTGAAAAATACAACAGAGCTGAATTTATTTAACAAAATATTTTATGAAGTTCCCATAGCTGAATCAATTAATAATTCAAATTTTGTAACAGGAATATTATGGGATATGTCTGCAGATACTGACGGAGAATTTAGTGAGCAAGATGCAGAAGACATAGTATTCATCACCAAGGTAAATAAAGATTCTTCAGGAACATATGGCATTTATGATTATGAACTAAGAGTTCCTGCAAAATTAAGAGATTATAAACAACCTAATTCAGAATTAGCAGTATTTTATATTGAAATTCATTAGTTTTCTCTTTTTTCATAAATTATTTTTCTGTTTAAATTATACATTTTATTCAGTCCGTCAAACTGCTTTTCAGAAATCTCAACAAAATCTATTTTAAAATTATGCTCGTTTTTTATTTTTTCAATTATTTTATTTACTTTTTCCTGAGGAATAAAGTCCCCAACAAGCAAAACTTTTGCTTTATTTTTTTCTCTGGATTCTAAAACAATTTTTCTGACTCTCGGATGCTCTTTAATCTGAGCAACAAACTCGTCAATTGGAGAACCTTCTTCTTTTCTTAACATTTTGATTAATGAGTCCACTTTTTCATTTCTGTTTAATTGATACAATTTTATCTTGCCAATAACTTTTATAGTTAAAATACCCTGACTAACCAATCTGTTTAAATTTCTAAAAGTAGTTGCAACATTTACTTTAGCCAGTTTTGCCACCTCACTTAAATAAAATTGTTTTGTAGGTCTTTCAATAAATAGGTTTATAATTTCAATTAGTTTTTCATCAAATAAATCTTTAAGAACTTCTATGTCTCTCATTATATATATAGCTTTTCAATATTTATAAATCTTTTTAAATAAATAAAATAACTTTTCATTTTTGTTTTATTTTTTTATTATTTGCATAATCTTTTCATAAATGAAAAAATAGAAACATTTAAATACTAACATATGCATATAATATCACTTAAAAAAAAGAAAAGGAGGTGAAAAGAGGTAACATGAATCGAGAGAAAGTAGCTATCTTATTATTAGCTATAGTTTTAGCTGGTTTTATGCTGACTTTTACAAGTGTTATAGCAGAGCCATTTGGAGCTGACCAAGTAACACCAGGAACACCAGAAAGAGCACCAAATGACACACCCGATAATGTAGATGCATGGGCAGGCAATGTAACCTATTTGGAAATAAGCGGTTATTCTATTACTCAGTCATGGCAGGGTTATTTTGGAAATGTAACCGGTACAATAATGCTGGCAGATTCAAATGACAATGTGATGTACAACTGGAGTTTAGCTTCTCCATCAGGAGAAATACTTGCTTCTACAAATGATACTATATTATGGGTTAATATACAGTGTTTTAATCATACAGCAACAGGAACTTACACAGACGAATCAGGAAGCGGAGGAACAACTAATCTTGACGGAACTAACAGAACAATTTTAGAAGATTCGTTTAATATAAATGAAACAGCTGTAGACGGAGTTGATGAAACATTCAAGTTTGACTGGGGTTCAGGAGAAACGCATGAGGAATTTTTTGTTACGTCAAAAACTTTTTCAGCAGGAGAATGTTTAAGCACAGGTATTTATTCAAATGCAGGAAAAAGCGAAGACGGCAAATTCCAGGAAGTTCTTTTATATGAACCAGTAACAACAAGTGTTGTATTTGCATCACTTTTAGAACATGATTTAAGTGGATTTGACCAAGCAACACATGATTTTGAAATGTTGGTGTTGGAAGACGGACATGGTTCTGAAGGAACTGCTACAGACTACTACTTTTATGTAGAGCTAGAATAAATTTTTATTTTTTTTATTTATTATAATCAAGAAAGAAAAAAACAAAAATAAGATAAAAAATATGGAAAAAAATCAAGACAAAGCAATGTTGAAAATATTATTAGTTTTAACTTCAGTATTGTTCATATTCATATTTTTAAATTCTGTTAATGCAGCTGACCCTGAAGGACCTTCATCAATAACATGGTTGGATAATGAAACAAAAGCTTCTGTAGATGATTTCACATGGAATGTTTCAGGAGGATATATCTCTCATATTAATTTTTCAGCAACAACTCAAAATTCAAGATGGAAAGGCATGGTTGGATGGGTAAATGGCTTGTTTACATTAGATGATGCTTCTGGAAACACATTATTTGAATGGTCTTTAACAACCATAACCGGGCAGGTTTATGCAACAACAAATGCCACATCCCCCACATGGTCAAGTCTTTCTTGCGCAAATATTACAAGATTAGAACTTGAAAATAATCTAATGGAGCACTCAAGTTCTGAAGATAACATAACCAAGACATTTTCAAACCAAGACCATGACCCATTTACAGCTGCTGGAGTGTCTATTTCAGAAAATGACTGTTACTCTTTAAGAACTTATGTGGAGAATAATACTCAGTCAGTAACAGAGTATTTTGAAGAAGTGGCATTATTTGACGGGCATAATTCAACAGGGGGAGGAGTTGTATATGCAACTATCTTAGAAGATGACCAAACAGGATATGATTCAGAAGCTTATGATTTTCAGATGATAGTTCCTGAAAACGGAAATTCGGCTTCCTCAATAGTTACAGCTTATTATATTTATATAGAACTTACTTAAAATGATTAATATAAAAGAGAATGTTAAAAAAAACTTAGTTTTTGTATCGCTGTTTGTATTAGAATTAACTCTTTTATTTTTATTATTTTCTTTTCCATTATCCCATGTTATTGGAGAATACGGTGAAAATGCAACTGTTCAAACTTATCTAACAGTAGGAGGAGTTTATCCGGAAATCCTGAATGTCTCAATTGATGACAATGCAGCTTCAGTAACTCTTATAGCTAATTCAACTAAATTAGTTTCCTGCATAGCAGTTCTAAGAGATTATAATGAAGATGATGATATTGTCGAGGCATATGCAGAATTTTTCCATAATTCTGATTCAAGTTTAAGTGATACAGATGATAATAACACCCATTATACAAATGGTTCATGTGAGATTGACAGAGATTTCACATCATGGCATGAGCACACAGATGATGTTTACTTGGCTTTGGCTAATTGCTCATTCGATGTTCAGTTTTATGCTACTCCGGGAACATGGAACTGCACAGTATTTGTTAATGATACTTTTAACTGGACAGATTCAGATTCAGATACTATAACTGTAAATGACTTATTGTCAATAAATTTACCAGAAACTATAAATTACGGAACAGTTAATGCAACTTATGTATCTAATGAGAATGTGACAAGAGTTACAAATTTTGGAAATGTCCCTCTTAATTTAACTTTATCTGGATATGGTTATGCAGAAAATGATAATCTGGCTATGAATTGTACCCTAGGTTCAAATAAAAACATATCAGTTCATTATGAAAAATTCAATTTAACTTCTACTAGTTCAATTGACCAGTCAGATTTTTCAGAATTTGATCAGTATTATGCCAATTTAAGTGAGACTCCTACTATTTATAACTTCAATTTAAACTATAATTTTGATGAAACAACTAATGGAGCATATAATGATACTTACTGGAGAGTTTATGTTCCATTAGGAGTAGCTGGTTCTTGTTCAGGGAACATAATATTTGGAGCTACAAAAAGCGAAGCTGATTAATTTCTAACATAATAATAATCTCAATAATATTTACAATATTCTAAATCGGACATAAAACATTTAGCTTCAAAAAAATTAAAAAAAGTGAAAGAGCATTCATTTTCAAATATTTTATAGAAAACTATCTGTAAGATTTCTGTCTTTTTCTTCTTGCTTTAGAATCTCCGGGTTTGTAAGTTTCTTTTCTTCTGATATCTGCAACCAATAAGTTTTTATCATAATCGTGAAATGCTTTTTTCAGTTTTTCATTGCCTGTAAATTCATATAAAGATTTGGCTATTGCTAATCTGGAAGCTTCTATTTGCCCTTTTTCTCCTCCACCTTTTACTTTAACACTAATGTTAAAATTAAAATTTCCTAAAACCTGCTTAGTAAGTTCAATAGGCTCTTGAATAGACAACTGATTAAATTCTCTTAAATTTTCATAAGGAACTTTATTTATAGTTATTTTTCCATCACCTTCACTAATCACTGCTTTTGCCACAGCTTCTTTTCTTTTACCTGATGTAACTAATTTTTTCTTAGTCATTTTCCTAATAATTTAGATATTTTTTCCAATTTAACATATTTAGATGTTTTTTCTTTTCCAGCTTTGATTGTTTTTGCTTTTTCATATTTCTCTGGTATTTCATTAAAACAAATAACATTTTTAAGAGCTTCTCTCCCTCTTCCTTGTTTTGGTAACATGCCTCGGATAGTTCTTTTAATTATCTTAGCGGGAGATTTTGGAAATATAGGACCTTTCTGACTGCTTCCGTGCCGTCTTCGCTTTTGCAGATAATCTTCTTTAATTGGCTTTTTATTTCCAGTTATTACAGCATTTTTGCAGTTAATAATCAAAACCTTATTTCCTTGCAAAGCTTTTTTTGCTGAAAAGCTGGCTAATCTGCCTAATACAGCATCGTCAGCATCAATTATTAGTTCTTGTTTATTTTTTTCCATTTTATTTTATTATTCTAATCCCTTCTGCTTTAGGATTTTGTTTAATTTCTTCTAATATTGTTTTAGTTTCGCATTTTTGGTTTTTTAATTTTTCTCTTGCTTCATTTGAAAAGTTAAAAGCAACTACTACTAACTTTTTATCTATTTCTCCTTGCCCTAAAATTTTTCCAGGCACTACTATCGTGTCTCCTTCTTTTGATTCATTATTGATTTTATTTAAATTTACTTCAATTCTTTTGCTTCTTGGATATGACAATAAGTGACTAATTTTTAACCAAGGCTTTAATTTTTTAGCTTTTATTATAGTTTCAACTAATTCCGGATTTCTTTTTTTCTGTAATTTTTTTTCAATTCTTTGTTTTATCATTTTTCAGCTAAATAATCTAATAACAGAATTAATTATAAAATAATCCTGCTATCGCGAATGTTTATCACTCGCAGGTATTTTTTTATGTTTTTTTGCATTTATAAACTTATTGATTTTCTCCTGGATTTTTTGTCAACTGCAAGCTGGTTGACATTATGACTTTTAAGTCATGTTCTACTACAAGTTCTTCTAGAACTTGTC
>CAZQGH010000021.1:17514-21685 GCA_964592915.1 Candidatus Woesearchaeota archaeon
GTTGACATTATGACTTTTAAGTCATGTTCTACTACAAGTTCTTCTAGAACTTGTCATGTGGGAAGAAGGATTTGCACCCTCGTAGGCACTAAGCCATTAGGATTCTTCGAGAGCATAACAGTTATATTTAAAATTGTCTGTTATAACCTCTCACCTTAACCTAACCCGTTTGACTACTCCGGCATTCCCACTAATAAATAATATCAATACAGAATATTGGATACTAAGTGGCGCTTAAAAAATTTACTTGACAGTTTTACTCAGCTCATCTAAGTTATTTTTTAAAGCATCAGCTGATTTCTCTAAAATTTCTTTTGGATTCATAATCCCATAAGATTCAACAACAATAACTAATTGTTTAGTTTTTTCAATTTGTATGGATTCTTTTCCTTTCTTTTTACAGGCATCAACACAAGCTTCACATAAATCGCATTTGTAAATTTTTTTATCATCAACTTCTCCAGATTCTTCTATAATTCCTAAGGGGCAAGCTTCTATACATTCTTTGCAATCTTTACAACTTTTATCCACTTTTATTTTTGCTAAATTTCTATAAAAAATAATCCCAGGAGCATGTTTAATATGTTCTTTTCCAATGCCCATTCTTGCATTGGCTATCAATTCCAATTCCTGCCCTTTATTTAACAAAACAACAGGCGTTTTTCCAAAAACAGGTTTGGTTCTTCCATCCAACTCTTCAGCATAAACTGTTTTAGGACCTTTAGCTGACAATTTCAATTCAATTGTGCATTTATTGCAACCTTCTCCTTTACATGCGCAATCTTCGATTCTCTTTAATTCAACATTTTCTAAAGGGATTAAGCCTAGTCTGTGAGCTATAATCTCGTCATATAGAGCTGAATCATTTTTATAAATAGAAACATCATCTACTGCTAAAGTTAAAATCTCGTTGACACTTCTTCTTAAAGCATTAGCTAAACTTTCTTCAATTTCATCTGTAAAAATTAATTTTTCCTTGGTATTTTCTTTTATATCCATTTTATATTAAATTATTTATCTCTTATAAACGTTATTATTAAACTCTTCTGCCTCGTTTCCCGCCTTTTTTCTTTGGTCCACCTCTGGGAATTGAAGTAGTGTCAACAATACTGATAATTCTTAATCCTTCTTTACCTAAAGCTTTTATAGCAGCATGAGCTCCAGGCCCAGGAGCAGGATTTCCTGTTTTTGCCTTAATTCTAACATACAAGCTCGTTATCCCAATATCTTTTGCCTGCTCAGCAGCTCTTTTTGCAACAAACATAGCAACAGTTGGATTTGCTTTTAGTCTTGACTGCTTAGTTTGTTGCCCTCCGGATACTCTTGAAATTGTTTGTCCTGCTAAATCTGTAATATGAACTATAGTGTTATTAAATGAAGTAAAAATATATGCTATTCCTTCAATATTTTCTGCTTTTTTAGCCATTCTTCACTCCCTGATTATTTTCATTTATATCTTGCTTTTCCTCAGTCCCTTCTTTTCTTTCTTTATTTTCTTCACTTGCTTTCGTTTCTCCATTCTTTTTTTCTTTTGCAACGGGTTTTGGTTTTAATGCTACGGAAATTTTATTTTCTTCATCTAAAGAAACTAAATATGAGGGTATGTTAACTTTTTTGTCACCAATTAAAACATGCTTATGGGTAATTAATTGTCTAGCTTCTTTTACTGTGCTAGCTAATTCTTTTTCATATAAAACACTCTGCAGTCTCCTTTTTAACCAGTCTTCTCTGTTTAAAGCTAAAACATCTTCGATTGTTGCAGCTTTAAACCCCTGTTTTTGCAATCTGTCGATAAATTCATCTTTTTCTTCTTGCTCAGCAGTAATTAAATCTTTAGCATGGTTTCTCATTTTTTTTACAGCCATTTCAGCTTTCCATATCTCTCTTTTATTTTTTAATCCGTATCTTTTTAACAATGCATTCTCTTCATTGATTCTTGTTTTTTCAAACGGCTTCATCGGCCTTCTGTACTGTTTGTGTTTTCTTCTTATATCTCCCATTTTACTTTCCGGATTTTTTTACTTTTTTTCTCCCAACTCCCATTGTTTTATTTTCTCTGAAATGAGCTTTAGTTCTTTGCCCTCTCACTGGCTGCCCAGATGCATGCCTCAGTCCTTTATAAGAACGTATTTTTCTTAACCTCTTAATATTAAAATCTCTTTTTAGTTCTAAATCAGAACCTAATAAATGCTTATCTTTTCCATCTTCAAAATCTTTTCTTGTGTTTAATAAAAATTCAGGCAAATCAGGATTTTCAAAAAATCTAATAATTTTTTGCATTTCATCATTACTTAATTCCTGTATTTTTTTATCTTTTTCAAAACCT
Source organism: Candidatus Woesearchaeota archaeon (assembly GCA_964592915.1). Classification (GTDB taxonomy): domain Archaea; phylum Nanobdellota; class Nanobdellia; order Pacearchaeales; family GW2011-AR1; genus CAZQGH01. The sequence continues at coordinate 19,841 of CAZQGH010000021.1, forward strand.
AATTTTTTGCATAAGGCATTTGAAAAGCTCCAAGAAACTCCTTTAATTCTAGTCAAACCTGAATAAATATTCATATCTCCGGGAATGTCAGTTGACATAATTCTAATTAATTTAGCAGGTTCTTTTTTGTCTTGAGTTTGTTTTTCCATTTTAACTTATAAATTTGTTATAATAAGGGTTTAAAAAAATTTTCATTTCAAAAATAAGTTATGTCGTTGCATTTCGGTTAATTCTTCCATTAATCTTTTTTCCACAGCTTTTCTGGGGTCGGGCAAACTGGGTATTCTGTTTTTAATATCTTCAAAACTTTCAAATTCCTTTTCTTTCCTGGATTCTAATATTTGTTTAGTATGTTTTTTGCCAAATCCGGGCAATAACTCGATTTGATGTAATCTGGTGTTAATTGCAGTTGCTCGGTTAAAGAACTCTACAAATTCCTTTTCTCTTTCCTTAATAACTTCATCCACTATTTCGTTTAATACATTTTTTGCATTCTCAGTTAGTTTTTCTCTCTGCAATCTTCCCAATATGTAGTAAATTTTCTCTCTCTTACCTTCGCCAATATAAACTTCTTCTTTAGACTGTAAAGTTACTCCTTTTCTCGGAACTAACTGAAGCAAAGTAAAATGTTTTTTCCCCACAGCCTGAGCTATAGAAATCATTTTCCCTTCTAGTGGGTAGCCATAAGGCAAATAATCTAAAACAATCGCATATTCTTCCTTTTCCATTTTCAATCTTAGGTGTATTTTTTAACAATTTCCAAAAGTTTTTCTGTTTCATCTTTGTCCAAACTCACATCTACAAAAATCTTGTTTAAATCTTCTGCATCTTTTGGCAATATATCAATTATTTTTGCAATTGATTCTGGTTTTAATTTAATAATCTCTGATTTTTCAAGTTCTTCTCTTAATTCTTTTGCTTTCTTTGCTTTTAATTGCTCAAATTTCTTAAAATGCTGCTTCAAATCTTTTTCAGTCTCTGCTTTCTGATAAATCTCATTCGCTTCTCCAATGCTAAGCGGTTTCATATCTTTAATCATTTTTTAATTTTTTTTATTTTTTTTAATTTTTTTAAGTGAATAGGAGGTATTATAAATGATTTTTCTTTAGTATACTCTTTTATTCTAACTATATAAGCCTTTCCTCTGATTCCTTCAACAATTCCTGTTTTTCCGTTTATTCTTTTTGGAAAACTTGCATTGACTCCTAAATCTCTTTTTATAGCAACTCTGTCTCCTTTTTCAAGTTTTTTAAAGTATTCACTAAGTTTAATAATTCCTTTTTGATTTTGTTTTTTGCCTTTCATTTTCTTATTTAAATTATTTTATCTGTATAAATATAAACCAGAAAGTATGATTTTCCCACTATTCTTCCTAGTCCTTATGATATAAAGTATAAAGATTAAGTTTAAAAAGCTTTTTATTGCTCAAAATGAGTTTAATATTTCAACTAAAACTATCTTTCAAGTTATTTGGAGAAAAAAATTATTTCAGTCTGAAAGTTTTTTCTTTATCGCAACTTTTGATATTCCCTTTTAAATCTGCGCAAATATTTCCCTGATTTAAATTACCCTTTTGTTCTGCATTTTTCATATTATCTTTTATTGCATTGAACATTTTATCTCCCCATACTCTTACACCACAGCTATCACAAACATCCACAACTCTTTCATCAAGGATTTCACTTGAACAATAAATACATTTTTTCATTTCTTACCTCTTTTTCAAAATTTTTCCTTACTTTTTTGCCAGGCTGATTTAGTATATAAATTTATCTGTGTTATTATTCATTTGTATAAGCCACCGACATATGTCGTAAGCTAGAATAAGAGCTTAAAATCATTATA
>CAZQGH010000022.1:0-21198 GCA_964592915.1 Candidatus Woesearchaeota archaeon
CCCATTCGATATAATCTATTAAATCATTTCCATTCAAATCATATTTATCTATTTCGATTTCTATTCTTGAACTGTTGATAATATGATAAAATTTAATTGAGTCCGGAGGAGCTTCAAATGGCAATTCTGTAAATGCAAGAATATCTGTATAATTTAATTCATCAGGACCTGAAATTATAATTTCTTTGCCCCCAGATAAATTTTTTTCATAAGATGTGGGTGATTCAGTATAATATTCAATTTCATATTCTGTTATCTCATCAACATCTAGTTCAACTTCTACATTTTCTTGAGATTCTTCCTGAATTGCTCTTCCGGTTATAGTTTTGAATAAGTTTTTAAAAAAGTTTGATAAGAAATTTTCATTTCCCCCAATTACAGCCCCTGTTATGCTTGCTGCAACTTGCTCTTCCTGTTTTTCTTTAATTTTTTTAACAGTTATGTTATCTGATTTTTTTGGCAATTCAACTTTTAATTTTCCTGTTTGACTAGGAATAATGGTTTTTTTCCATTTTACTGGTTTGCCTAAAATAATTCTTTTTTGTGAAGTAAATATTGTTGCGTTTGTTATGTCTTGTTCTGTTATGTTTTTTTCAGTTAAATTTTTTATTGGTTGGATTGTATCAGTCATATTCTCTTCGGTTATATTAACTTCAGTTAAATTTTTAAGAGAAATTTCATATTGTATTTTTTCTATGTTTACTTCAGAATTTCTAATTTCTATTGTTAAAACATAAGGAGGTTGTAAATTAATATTACAAGTTTCCTCACATATATTGCTAAATTCTATTTTTGATATATAGGTTTCATTTGCTGGGGATACTGAAGTAGGGTTTTCTGCAGGTTTTGATTTTTCTTCTTTTTTCGCTATTAAATTTTCTTTTGTTATATTTTTTTCTGATTCTTCAGTTACGTTATCTTGTGGTTCAGTAATCACTTCAGTTTCTTCAACTGGTTTTTCTGATTCTTCAGTTCCATCTCCAATATTCTCGGATACATCTTGAATTTGTTCTTCTGTTTCTAGGTTTGTATTTTTTGTTGATTCAGTTTCTTCATTTGTTGATTCAGGAAGAGAAGGCTCAGTTTGGGAAGGGCTTGATTGAGCCTCCTCTTCTTGTGAAGATGATTCTTGTTCTGGAGTAGGGGCTGTTTCTTCTGTAATCTCTTCAGTTCCTTCAGGAGTTGGTTGTGATGTTGTTTCTGGCGCTGGGACGGGAGATGGTTCAGGAGTTGGGGAGGGGGAAGGAGGAGATTCAGTTTCTTCAACAGATTTTCCAGTTAAACTTACTCTCTGTTTTTGCAAATTCTCTGAATTTAAAACCAGCAGGTTGTTAAGATAAATTTTTACATTTCCTTCTCCAATAATATGTCCTGATAATTTTAAGGATTTTAAAGTTTCATTTATATCCAGAGAATAATTCTGAGTTTCAGAAAAAGTCAGATTTAGGTTTTTTGTTATGGTTTTTGTTTGTTCTATAGTAACAAAACCTATTAGAGAAGGACCTATATAAAAAATTGTTGAGAAAATAAGGGTTAACAAGATTATTGAGGAGAGATAAACAATCAGCTTTTTATTTATTAATTTTTTTTCAAATTCTTGTATTTTTTTCTCAGCTTTTTCAATGTAATTTTCATAATACTCAATCCATTGTTTTACTGTTCTGCCTCTTTTTTTCTGATTAGCTATTTCGTGAAATTCAGCTAAACTAATTTCTTTATTAATCAGAGAATTTTTTAGATCCTGTAAATAATCAATTAACTTTCTATGATGCTTTTTAGCTGCATCTCTTTTTTTCTTCACCTCTTTTATATGCTTCTCTGAATAAGCCCTTCCCATTACTTATTATTTATGATAATATACTTATAAATGTTGTGTTTTGATATATAATACTTATTATTTATGTATTATTGAATTTGCAAGGTTTTATAAGAATTTTTTGTTTTATTTTTATATGAATATATTATTTGTTTGCAAGCATAACAGGTTTAGGAGTATTGTTGCTGAATCTGTATTTAATAATATCAGTAAAAATAATAAAATAAAAGCTGATTCAGCTGGTTTGATTCTTGATAAATTAAGACCATATATCGCTGAAAATGTTGTGGAAGTTTTGGACAACAGAGATTATGAAATTAATCTTAAATCAAAACAATTGACTAGAGAAATAGCTGAAAAAGCTGATTTAATAATTATAACTGCAACTAATGCAGGTAAAGAATTTTTTTCTGAAATAAACACTAAAATAGAAAAATGGGATATTAAAGATACTGATGAGGATAATATCAAAGAAATAAGATTAATTGTAAATGAGATTGAACAGAAAGTTAAAGAGCTAGTAAAAAGATTGGAAAATAGCTAAATTTATAAGTTTATAAATTTTGTAATTTTAAGGGAAATATAAAATAATATGCGCGGGTAGCCAAGCGGTTAGGCAGGGGCTTGCAGAGCCTCGAACATGGGTTCGAATCCCATCCCGCGCTTGTATAAAAATGATGCAAAAATTAATAGAAGATCCATTTTCAGATAATTCAATTATTTTTTTAGTTTTAGCTAATTTCATCACTATTTTCATAGGAGTATATCAGGGATGGAGTTTTTTTATTTTTGTTTTGATTTTCTGGTTTCAGAGCTTTTTTATGGGAGTTTTTTATTTTGCAAAACTTCTTAAATTAGAAAATTTTCCAAGAAAAACTTTTGAATTTCACAAAAAGCAGGTTCCAAGAAAAAATACAAGGTTATTTGTAAATTTTTTATTTGCATTGCATTACAGTTTTTTTCATTTTGTTTATTTAGGAGTTTTATTAGCTGTTAGTTATTTAGGCAGAACAGAATCGTTTAATTTAGGTTATGTTCTTTTAGCAATTGGAGTTTTTTTTCTTTCTCATGCTTATTCCTTTTTTTATCATAAAGATGAAACAGAAAAACTTGAAAATTTAAGTGTTGGAAAAGCAATGATTTTGCCTTATTTTAGAATAATTCCAATGCATATAATTCTTATAGTAGGAATTTTAGCGATAAACTCCAGAGCTTCAGTAATCTTTTTTCTTTTTTTAAAAACTTCAGCAGATTTAACCATGCATTTAGTTAAGCACAATTAATATTGTTACTTAATAATAGTTACAAATACAAAGGTTTTTAAATGAAATTTTATTAGGGTTATTAATTAAAATGAGCAAACATGAGATAACAACAGAGCAATCAACAAGATTATTTGAAGAAGTTTTTAGCTTGGATAATTTTTCCGGAAAGCAATTAAGAGACAGAATAACTAATGCAATATTATCCGGAGATTCAGAAGAAGCAAAAAGAATAGATAGCTATACAAGAGAATTTGCAAAACCTTGCGGGCATATAGGATTCAATATTAAAAGAGGAGAAATACAGTATTTATGTAAGAGCGAGTGTGTTCAAAAAGGAATTGTTGAATGCCCTTATTTAGGCATGGATATTTGTTTAGGTTCTGACAATGAAAGAGTGGAGGTTTGTTATCATCCTGATTTGCAAAAAGACAACTCTAAAAATGGCAGCTGAAACCAAACTAGACAGATTCGGCTTGAATTTCGAACAAAAGTTAAATGAACATTTTCAAACATTAAGTAGGGAAGCCAGGAGAATCCCGGAATTCAATTGTAGGATAAGAGCTTATTCTCTTGCTAATTTTATAACTTCCAGAACTGGTGAATTAGTTGGAATTTTATCAGTTTTACATCTAACTAATGAAGGGTTATTGCCTAAAGGGATTGATTTAGGACCAAATTGTAGATGGGATTTTCACTATGCTGTTGTTTTTGATGAACAGATATGGGATCCATCTTATGGAGAACCAGTTTCTGAAGAAGATTATTTAAATTCAGCTTTTCAAAATCCTGAACAAGCCGCAATTTTTAAATCTGAATTTTCTGAACATAGTTAGGGTGAGTAATTTTAGTAGTGCCTAACAAAACATTTATATATTTATGTAGTGCCTAATTATCATGAAAACATATCAAGAATATTTACATATGAATACTGGAAAAAGAATTGACTTTGTGAATATAACTAGCAGAGTGAGAAAAATAGTTAAAAAGTCAGGAATTAAATCAGGATTGGTTTTAGTTAATCCGATGCATATTACAGCTTCAGTTTTTATTAATGATGCTGAATTTGGTTTGTTAAAAGATTTTGAAGAATGGTTGGAAAAATTAGCTCCTAAAAACAAAGATTATAATCATCATCAAACTGGAGAAGATAATGGATTCAGTCATTTGTGGAGAACAATTATGGGAAGAGAATCAGTTATTTCTGTTGAGAATAATGATTTAGATTTTGGTCCGTGGGAACAAATATTTTATGGAGAATTTGATGGTGAAAGAGATAAAAGAATTTTAGTTAAGGTAATCGGAGAGTGAAAGGATGTATATAACAAAAAAGAAAATTAAGGGCAAGGAATATTATTATTTGAGAAAATCAGTAAGAGAAAGAGGAAAAGTCAAAAGTAAGAACATAGCTTATTTGGGCAAGAATAAAGAAAAAGCTGAGAAAAAATCAAAAGAAATTATAGCCAAAATAAATAAAAAAGCAAATCTAAAAAAACAAGAAATTAAGATGATCTATTTTGTTCACGGAACCACTTTAGATAATGAGGCTAATGTTTCAACAGGGCAGGCACAGACAAGTTTATCAGAATTAGGGATTAAACAAAGCAAGGAATTAAAAGATAAAATAAAGATAAAAGATTTTGATGTTGTTTTTTGCTCTGATTTGAAAAGAGCTGTAGATTCTGCAAAATTAATTTTTGATAAAGAAGTTGAGATTATTAAGGACAAAAGATTAAGAGAGTGTGATTATGGCAAATTGAATCAGGCAAGAAGTGATAAAGTTAGATATTTAGAACATATTAATGACAAATTTCCTGAAGGAGAATCACTAAAGGATGTAGAGAAGAGAATAAGAGAATTTTTAAACTTCTTATATAAAGAATATAATGGGAAACAGGTTGCAATTGTTGCTCACAGAGCACCCCAATTAGCAATTGAAGTTTTATTAAATAAAAAATCCTGGGAAACAGTCATAAAAGAAGACTGGAGAGAGAAAAAGAAATGGCAGCCAGGATGGAAATATAAAATCGAAAAGGAAATTAAAAACATGGAACAGGAAAAGAAAAAATCTGGAAAAGAAGATAATAATAAATTAACAATAGAAGATGTATCTACATTTTGTAAGGAAAAGGGATTTGTTTTTTCTTCAAGTGAGATTTATGGCAAGATAGCCGGGTTTTGGGATTTTGGACAACTAGGTGTCGAATTGTATAATAATATAAAACAAAATTGGTGGAAATTCTTTGTTAATAGGGAGAGTATGTTGGGGATTGATTGTAGTATTATCTCGCATCCAAAAACATGGGAAGCATCAGGACACTTAGCAAGTTTTTCTGATGTTGCAGTTGTTTGTAAAAAATGCAAAAAATCAACTAAGATTGACAAGTCAGAATTAGGCAAAATTAAGTGCGAGTGTGGAGGAGAGTATGAAGAGCAGGGTGAATTTAATTTATTATTTAAAACCAATATAGGAGCATTAAATCCTCAAAAAGCATATTTAAGAGGAGAGACGGCTCAGGGAATGTTTTTAGATTTTAAAAATGTTGTAGATACTTCAAGACAAAAATTACCATTTGGAATTGCACAAGTTGGAAAATGTTTTAGAAATGAAATTGCTCCGAGAGATTTTTTGTTTAGAAGTAGGGAATTTACAATAGCTGAATTTGAATTTTTTATTCATCCTGATGAAAAAAAATGCGGTTTATTAACTAGCGAACATAAAAAAATGAAAATCAGATTATTAGATGAAGAAACTCAGCGAAAAGGGAATGAAGATTTGAAAGAAACAACAATTAATTATCTGCTGGAAAAAGGAAAATTAGGAGAGTGGCATGCTTACTGGTTAGCTGAACAACTAAGATGGTATGAAAATTTGGGGATTAATACAGATAAGATTAAAATAAGAGAACATACAAAAGATGAATTATCTCATTATTCATCAGCTACTTTTGATATTGATTATGAATTTCCATTTGGAAGTCAGGAAATTGCTGGGAATGCAAATCGTGGGCAATATGATTTGCAACAACATAAAAAGTTTTCAGGAAAAAATTTGGAAATGTTTGATGAAGAAACTAAAAAGAAAGTTATTCCAAGAGTGATTGAGCCAACATTTGGAATTGAAAGGGCTTTTTTAGCTGTTATTGTTGACGGGTATGAAGATGATAAAGAGAGAGGAAATATTGTTTTGAAAATCAATCCCAAGTTATCTCCAGTAAAAGCAGCTGTCTTGCCTATAGTGAAAAATAAAAAAGAGTTTGTGGATTTTTCAAGAGAAGTTTATAATGAGATAAAAGACGAGTGGAATGTTCAGTATGATTCTGGAGGTTCTATTGGAAGAAGATATGCTAGGCAAGATGAAATTGGAACTCCTTATTGTATTACAATTGATGGGGATAGTTTGAAAGGAAAAGACTGCACAATTAGGGACAGAGATACAACTGAACAAATCAGGGTTAAAGTTAAAGATTTAAAAGAAGTTATGAGAGCCTTATTAAGTAGTGAGATTGGATTTGGCGATGCCGGAGAAAAAGTCGAGACAAGAAAGAAGTAAGTTTATTAATTCTTTATGCATACTTTTGAAATGGAAAGACAAAATAGGATATTTTGGGTTGTGTTTTTGTTGTGGATTATAGTCCTATTGCTGATTGTTGTTACAAATTTCCAGTTTTTTAAAGAGCTGATTGGAGAAAAAGTCGAGGAGTTTGGATTATCAGCTATCTTTGTTTTTTCTATTATTTTGGAAATGATTTTGCAGCCATTTTCTCCCGATGTTCCTGCTTCTATTGGAGTTTTGTTGGGAATTAATATCTTATTTGTGTTTTTTGCTGAAGTGTTTGGAAGTTTTATAGGAAGTTTAATTAGTTTTTATCTGGGTAGAAAAGTTTTGTCTGAAAAAGTCGTTCAGTCATGCTCATTAAAAAAATATAACAATTATTGTGATTGGTTTAAAAGGTATGGAAAATTAGCATTATTTGTTGCTGCTCTGACTCCTTTACCCTGGGTTTTTTTTGTCTGGTTGTCTGGAGCATTTCATATGAAACTTAAATCTTTTTTATTATTCGGTTTTTTGCCAAGAATAGGAAGATTCGCTTTTGTTTTGTTATTCATTTCTATATTTTAGTAATATTTTAAAACAAATAAGAATTAGGATTATAAATTATACTTGCAGGGCCCATGGTCCAATGGTTAAGACACGTGGCTGGCAGTCATGTAATCTGGGTTCAACTCCCAGTGGGTCCACTATCTTTATAAATCAATAAATTATAATTTAATTATAAAAATGAAAATACTCTATGGATTAGCAGGAGAAGGTTTTGGACATTCATCAAGAGCCAGGACTGTAATTCCTTATTTAGAAAAAAAAGGGTATGAAGTTAATGTTATGACTTATGGGCAGGCGTATAATGTATTAAAAAATGAATTTGATGTTTTTAAAATCAGGGGTTCTGAGATTGTTTTTGAAAAAGGGAAATTACGTAAAAGGAAGACATTAAAGAAAAGTCTGAATAATTTTTTTTCTAATATTAGAAAGAGCAAGGAAATTTATAATTTAATGAAAAATAAATTTGATTTATGTATATCAGATATGGAACCTGTTGTTCCAATATTATCCAATTGGTATCGTTTGCCATTAATAAGTCTGGATAATCAGCACAGGCTTGTTAACTTAAAATTAGATATTCCAAAAAAATACAAAAAAGAGTATATTGCAGCCAGAGCAGTTGTTAAAACATTTGCTGGAAAAGCAGATGATTATATTATAACAAGTTATGGCAAAGCAAAAGTAAAATTTTGGTACAAAAAAAAGACATATATTGTTCCTCCGATAATAAGACCTAAAATTCAAAAATTAAAACCAACAAAAGAAGATAAAATTTTAGTTTATTCAACTAAAAAAAATAATAACTTGTTGCAAATTCTTAAGAAAATAGATGAAAAATTTATTGTATATGGATGGAATAAAGAAAAAAAAGATAAAAATTTAGTTTTTCATAAATCAGGAGATAAATTTTTAAAAGATTTAGAAAAGTGCAAAGCAGTTATTGGTTCTGCAGGATTTACATTAATCTCTGAATCATTATACTTAAAAAAACCTTATTTTGCCTTACCATTACAAGGACAATTTGAACAGGTATTAAATGCTTTATTTTTAAAAAATTCAGGTTTGGGGGAATTTGAAGAATTAGATAATTTAAATGACAAGAAATTTAATGAATTTTTAAATAAATTAGATAAATATGAAAAGAAATTAAATAATTATAACCCAGATTATGATAAATTGTTTAAAGTTCTAGATGTGATAGTTGAGAAATATAATCCTTAGGTTTATAAAAAATAAATAGATATGTTGAATATGTTAGGAAAAAAACAAATTAAAGATATGATTGTAAAAGGAAAATTAGTAGAAAATTTTCCTCATTTAGATACCCAATTACAGCCAAATGGATTTGATTTAACAGTTGAAAAAATTTTTAGGTTTGAAAAAGGGAAAATAGATTTTTCTAATTCTGAAAGGGAATTACCTGAAGGTAAAGAGATTCCAGCTGTTAAAAAGGAAAATGATGAATATGGCTGGTGGGATTTATCTGAAGGAGAATACAAAATTAAGACAAACGAAAAAATTAATTTGCCAAACAATATGATTGGGATTTTATTTCCAAGAAGTTCTTTACTGAGAATAGGTTGTTTTACACACCATGCTTTAGTAGATTCTGGATTTAAAGGGAGATTAGAATTTATTTTAGTTGTCGGAAAGCAAGGATTAAAATTAAAAGAAAATGCACGAGTTTCTCAAATAGTTTTTAGAAAAGTTGAGGAAACTGAGGAATATTCAGGAATTCATAAACAAGAATAAATTTCTTTTATATTAATTTTTAAATTATCATCATTTTTTATTAGTTTATAATCCGAGGAGATAATTTTATCTTTATTTTCATCAACATTTGTTAATTTGGTTTTTTGTTTTGTTTTTGCTGAGACAAGAATAAGTAGAAATGAGTGAATTATTTTATTATTTTTTTCAACATGTTCCAAACTTATTGAATTTATTTTTTCAAGCTTTACATTAATATTAAATTTGTTTTTCATAATTCTTTTTGTTGCTTTTTGAATTGATTCTCCCAATAATAATCTGCCCCCTGGCAAGGATAATTTATTTTTATATGGGCGTTTTTCTCTTTTGCATAAAAAACATTTTTTGCTGTTGCCAATATGGATTAGTATTACTGGTAAAACAGAATCTTTTTCAGATAAATAGGGAATAAGAAATTCTGAAGTTTCTGTTAGGAAATAAAACTCATTTTGTTTTTGTAAAATTCCTTTTTCAATTAAATTTTTCAAATGATAAGAAAGTTTATTGCTTCTTATTTTTAGTGATTTTTCAATTTCATTAAATTTTAGTTTATGACTATACAGAAATAAGTCCAAAATTTTTCTTTCAATATTTTTCTTTTTCATTTTTATTCCCTTTAGTCAAATTATTTGAGGAATTGTTTATATATAAGAATTATTATTTTGGAGTATGGTTAAACATGAAAAGAATTTAGTTCATTATGTTGTTGTAACTGGAATCATTGTTAGTGAAGGGAAATATTTAATTGTGAAAAGAGCTGACTGGGAAAAAGCATTTCCTGGAAAATGGACAGTTCCCGGAGGTAAATTAGAAGTATTAGATTATTGTTTAAATAAAAAAGATACTAAACATCACTGGTATAATGTTTTGGAAAAATTGTTAAAAAAAGAGGTTAGAGAGGAAGTTAATTTAGAAATTAAAAATATTGGGTATGTTACTTCAATGGTTTATATTAGACCGGATAATATTCCGTGTTTAATTATAAGTTTATTTGCAGAAAAAGATAAAGGAGAGATATTTTTAGATAAAAGTCTGACAGAATATGCCTGGGTTGATATTGATGAGGCAAAAGAATATGATTCAATTGAAGGAATTTATGATGAATTAGTCATATTAGATAATTTCTTAAACAATGGTAAGGAGATGACATGGGAAAAAATTAATAAACCTGGGGAGGACAAATAGAAATGGACTTAGAGACTGAATATAGTTTTTGTTTTGTCAAACCAGAAAATTCGGGTAGATTAGTCGAGATTTTTTCTTTTATTGGGGATAAGATAGGTGAAACAGGAGATTATGAATTTTCCTTACCATTACATATTCATAATGTTCCTAAGAGGTATAATAGAAAAGCATTATACCCCTATTATAGGGGTTATAACCCTGATAAAGCAACTATTAATGCATTTACTGAAGGAGATATAGTTTTATTTTTAGTTGGGGGGAAAATATTTGTGAAAGATTAGTTGATATTACTGGAGTTACAGATCCTGAGGAAAACAGGGAATTATTAGAGCGAGGAATAGAAAAATTAAGAGGAATTTTCCCTCCCGGTTGCCAGGATTCATTAGAAAAAGCTGCTAGGGAGAACAGGTATTTGAATAATGTTCTGCATAGATCTGGCAATTATGAAGAAGCAAAAAAAGAAGCTGAAATTTGGAGAGATTACATTAATACGATAAAAGAGGGAAAGGGTTTTGGTTGGTGGAGATTTTAGCAATTAAAAATGTTTTTAAAACCCTAATACTTATTAATTAAAATGGAAGAGAATAATGAAACTAGTGGAGATATACAACAAGAAAAAGAGCAAGAAGAGTGCATATTTTGCAAAATAGCCAATAAAAAAATAAATACTGAGGTAATTGAGGAAAATGATAATTTTATTGCATTTCCTGATGCAAATCCTAAAACAGAGGGGCACACTTTGATTGTTCCTAAAAAACATTTCACTAATATTTTAGATTTGCCAGCTTCTCTTGGGAGGGAATTGTTAGAGATAATAAAAAAAGTTGGTGAGAAAAAATTAAATGAGGAATTTGAAGGTTTTAATATTGCTATGAATAATGGCAAGGTATCAGGGCAGGCTGTGATGCATGCGCATATTCATTTATTACCAAGAAAAAAAGAGGATAAGTTTAGCTGGAGTTTGTAATTTTATAAAAAAATGAAAAAAGAAATCCTTTCAGTAATAGCTTTGGTTTTAGTTATATTTGGATTGATTTATTTTTTAAGTAAAATAGGTTTTAAAGAGATTTTTTTAATAGTTAATAGAGCTAATCCTCTTTATTTAGGTTTAGCTTTTATTTGTTTATTTTTTGTTTTTGCTATTTGGCATGTAATTTTAATTTTTTGTTTAAGGGAAATCGGAGAAAAGAAGTATGCATTTTTTTCCACATTCCCAATTTATCTTTCTGGTTCTTTTTTTAATACGATAACTCCTGGAGCAAAAGTTGGGGGTGAGCCAGTAAAAATTTATTATTTGCAAAAAAGATATAAAGAAAACACTCCAGTTTATTTAGCAGGGTTGTTTTTTCAGAAGATTTTTGATTATGCTGGACATATGGTTTTTTTAATTTTTTCATTAATCTCCTTGGTATTGTTTTTTAGTTTTGCTTCGGTAAGAGATTTAGTCTTTATTTTGGTTTTAGCTGGTGTTGTTATTGCTTCTGTTTTTTTCTTAGTTGTTCATTTTAAAAAGGAAATTAAAAAACTATTTTTGAAATTTTCATATTTTTATGGTTTTTTTAATTTTAGCACCAGAGAGAATTTTAAAAATTATTTGGTCTCAAGATATGATGAATTTTTAGATTTATTAAACAAACTGTCAAAAAACAAATATTTGCTAGAAGGCTTATTTTCATTGTCTATAATCGGAAAGGTGCTGTATTTTCTTTCTTTTTATTTTGTATTTTTAGCTTTGGGAATAGATTTTCCATTGATATATATAATAATTGCAGTTACTTTTATGTTATTAGTTTCAGAAATTTCAGCTATTCCGGGAGGGTTTGGAATAGCTGAGGGAAGTTTAATTTTAGGTTATGGATTATTTGGTTTAGCAACAGTTCCTGCTGCTTCTGTAACTCTTTTATCAAGGGCTATACATTATTTCTATACTTTAATTATCGGTTTTATAAGTTTCATCTATTTGAAAATTAGGTATAGTGTAAATAAAAATTCAAATGGCTCTGAGGAGAGTTGAACTTGAAAAAATGCTAGTTCGATCCTGCAACCTTGTCCAACTCAAATGGCTCTGAGGAGAGTTGAACTCCCGACCTCTGCCTTATGAGAGCAGCGCTCTAACCCCTGAGCTACAGAGCCGTAAAATGTTTAATTTAAAAGTATTTAAAAAAGCTTCTAAAGAGCAGGTAGATAAATTAGCTTTTAAATGCCAAAAATAAATTTTAGAAGGTAAACACTGCAAATCCTTAAAAAATAGCTTTTTATAACCTGCAACATTTGGCAAAAAGGGATAATTAAACAATTTATTGACGACAAATGGTTTTTAAAGGTTTTAACTTAAGAGTGAACAATATTTTCAGTAAACTTTATAAACAGGTTTGAGATTATCCTCATATAGAGACTAAGAAATTAAAATGAAATCTAAAGACAAGGATGATGATTCAAGTCATGATTATTTTTCTAAAGACAATTACGAAAAACAGCATATTTGTTTTTTAAGCACTTATCCTCCGAGAGAATGCGGAATTGCAACATTTTGTAGAGATTTGGCTTATGCGATTAAAAAGAAATTTAATCCTAAAATTGACATAAATATAGCAGCGATTAATGAAGATCCTACAGCAATGTATAACTATAGTTCCAAAGTTAAACACAAAATTTCTCAATCAGATATAGAAGATTATATTGAATTAGCAAAAAAGTTAAACCAAACTAAGTCAGTAAAAGTTGTGAATATCCAGCATGAGTTTGGTTTATTTGGCGGGGAATACGGCAATAATATAATCCCCTTTTTAGAAACTATTGAAAAACCAGTGGTTGTAACATTTCATAGCGTGATAGAGGACCCTGATGATTATCAGAAAAAAGTTGTTAAGTCAATTATTGATAGAAGCGATGCAGGGGTAGTAATGGCAAAAAAAGCTGTGGATATATTAGTCAAGGATTATGATGCTGACAAGAAAAAAATTCATTTTGTTCCACACGGAACTCCTCAAATTCCTTATTCAGACCCGGATGCAGAGAAAAAGAAATTAGGATTTAAGGATAAGATAATATTGTCCACATTTGGTTTGTTGAATAGAGGCAAAGGTATAGAGTATATAATTAAATCCTTGCCAAAAGTTGTTGAAAAATATCCTAATGTTTTATATTTAATTATCGGAGAAACACACCCCCAAATAAGAAGAAAAGAAGGGGAAAAATACAGAAACAAATTAAAAGAATTAATAGATGAGTTGGGATTAAAAGATAATGTCAAGTTTTATAATAAATACCTGACTTTAAAAGAAATTATTTCTTACTTAAAAGCTACAGACATTTATATTTCTCCAGGTTTAGATGAAAAGCAAATTGTTTCCGGAACTTTAGCTTATGCTTTTGCTGCAGGAAGACCAATAGTTTCAACAAGATTTCCCCATGCAAAAGAAATTTTAAGTGATGGAGCAGGAATCACAGTTAAATTTAAGAGTCCAAAAGCTTATGAAAAAGCAATTTTAAAATTGCTAGATAATCCTGAGTTGAGAAAAGAAATGGCCCAGAGAGCTTATTTATTATCGAGAAATTCAATCTGGCCAAATGTTGCCCAGAGTTATATGAAAATTTACGAAAAATTAACAGAATTAAGAAAAGAAGAAAAGAAATTTCCAAAGATTAATTTAAAACATTTGATTCATATGACTGATGATAGAGGAATATTTCAGTTTGCTATTCATTCGACACCAGATGAAGATTCAGGGTACACAACGGATGATAATGCCAGAGCGTTGATTGTAGCTGCAAAACATTATGCATTATTTAAATCTAAAATTTCTAAGAAATTAGCTAATACTTATATAAATTTTTTAGAAAGAATGCAGAAAAATAACGGTAATTTCTTCAATTATTTAGGCAAAGAATTACAAATCATGGACAGAGGAGAACATGAGGATGCTTATGGAAGAGCTTTATGGGCTTTGGGTAAAGCAATATATTATTTTAAAGGAGAATTAAGAGAAAGAGCTAAAAAAATATTTGACAATGCATTGAATTTTTTAGATAGCATTGAACCAGCAAGGTCAAAAGCATTTTCAATTTTAGGTTTGTATTATTATGACCAAGTATATCCTTCTTTACAAATTAAAGGCAGAATAAAAAAATTAGCTGATTCTTTAATTGAGGCGTATAATCATAATTCTAAAGAGGACTGGAGTTGGTTTGAGCCTAAATTAACCTATGCGAACAGTGTTTTACCTGAAGCTTTGTATTTAGCTTATGCTGCATTAGGGAATCAGGAGTATTTAGAAATAGCTGATGAAAGTTTTAATTTTTTATGTGGTGTTACATTTATTGAAGGGAAATTAGTTCCTGTTGGACAAAATGGATGGTTTTCAAGAAATGGGAAGAGGTCATTTTATGACCAGCAGCCAATTGAAACTTCTTATACTGTTAGAGCTTGTTTAGTTGCATATGAAGTTACAAATGATAAAAAACATTTGAAAAATGCTGTTACAGCATTTAACTGGTTTTTAGGTAAGAACTCATTAAATCAGATGGTTTATGATGAATCTACTGGAGGAAGTTATGACGGATTAAGTCCTGACCAGGTTAATGTTAATCAGGGAGCTGAATCTACTTTATCTTATCTAATGGCGAGATTAGCTTTGGAAGAGAAAAAGAAAGGTGTGAATCTTATTTAGATTTTCTTTTTTTTGATTTAATAGTTCTAATTTACAAAAACTTTAAAAGCATTATATTCTTTTTTAAATAATGGTAAAAGTGGTTTGGATTTCAAGTTATTTACCGCGTTCATGTGGTATTGCATATTACTCTGAAGATTATATTGATGCTTTGAGAGAGTATGCAAGAAAATCTGGAGAAAGAATAATTTTTAAAATAGTTGCTCATACAGATGCTGTTCAGTCAGATTATCCCATTATTGACAATGAAAAAGATAAAAACTGGCACAAAAAAGTGTTTAAAGTCATACAAAAAGAAAAACCTGATTTAGTTCATATCCAGCATGAGTATGGTTTGTATGAAACAAATGGAGACAATAACAAGAGAGTTTTAGAATTAATCGAAATGCTGAAAAATGCAGGAGTTCCAAGTGTAATGACTTATCATAGTGTCTATGAAACGTTAGAGCCATATATGAAAGAGTTTGTTGATAAAGCACAGAAATTGTTGTCCGTAGGAATATTTCATGAAGATTACCAGAAAAAAGCCCTTAAAAAAAATATCGGATATATTCCAGATAATATAGAAATATTGCCCCATGGTTCTAATGGACATGTTAAAGTGAATAGAAAGAAAGCAAGAGATGTTTTTGGTTATGACTCTCAGTTAATTGTCGGGACAGCGGGTTTAGCAAGTGAAAGAAAAGGTTTTAGAACGCTGATTCATCAGTGGCCTAAGGTTGTTAAAAAATTTCCAAATGCAATTTTAGCATTAGAAGTTAAACCGGATTTTAGTAAGGAATCTAAAGAATATATTGACAAGGTATTGGAGGAAATTATGGATAGCAAGGTAATGAACAATATTGAGTTAGTTGTTAAAGATTATTCTGAAAAAGAATTTTACAGGAGACTGGCAAGTTTTGATATTTTAGTTTTACCTTATCGTTCTGAGTCGCAGTCTGGGGTTCTTGCTCATGGATTTTCAGTTGGAGCTCCAGCAGTTGTTACAGATATTGAGGGTTTGGGAGCTGAAATAAGAAATAGCAATGCAGGAATTGCAGTTAAAGACAGAGATAAATTTTATAAAGCTATCATCAAATTGTTGAAAAGTAAAAAATTACGAGAAAAGTATAGCAGAAATGCTTTAAAATATGTGAAAAATGTTAATGGTTGGTCAATAATAGCTAAGAAAACCTTTAAGATTTATGATAAGATAAAAAAAATAAAAAATAAAAAATAAAAATTAAAAGAGATTTATTCTTTCTCAAGTGTTATTTCAATTATTGAGACATTAACTTTTTTACCTTCTTTGTTCTCAAATTCTTCAGAGTCAATCTTTATATCTTTTACTTCTATCTTGTGGTCCTTCAAAAATCTTTTTCTTGCAATCTCTACAACATCCACTGCTCTTGATATGAATTTACCTCGAGCTTTTACAATTACTATATCACTGCCCTTAGTTGTAAACTGCATAACTACTCCAGTAACGTAATTCATAAAAGGCTTATTTCCGATAAAAACTACATTGTCATCGTTTTTAGATTGTTTTTTCTCTTGCTTTTCTTCTTTAGCTTTTTCTTCTGCCATTTTTTCCTCCTGCAATTATTTAAGTTTTCTGAGAATCTTTCTTTTTTAGTCTTACAATCTGCCCTGCAACCTGATTTCTGATTTTTTTGCTGGGCAGCAAGTTTTTTAGAAATTCTTTGTTTTTTTCAAAATCTGCAGTAAATTCAATTTCTTCTTCACTAACTAGATTTTTTGCTATTCTTCTTACTTGTTTTGATTTTATTCTACCCATTAATGTATTTTCTTTATTTAGGTTTTTAAACTTTATGTTTATTAAATTATTCAAATTTTTTTAAAATTATAAAGTTTCTCCAGATTTCCAAATATTTTTCTGCTTTTTTGGTTAATTTTCCTTTAGTTAAGAAAAACAAGGGCATTTTTTTGCTCTGAGATTTTTCTTTACCAACTCTTAAATCTGTGTCTGAAATTCTTTTTTTGTCTTTTGCTATTAATAACAGAGAAATTTTACCTAAATCTGAATTTATCCTTATTTTGCCTATAAATTCTCTTTTTTTCTGTTCAATTTCTTTTAATAATTCAATATCATTTGATTCTAAATAATTTATCACTTTTAAGGTGAATTCAGATTGTTTCTTCTTTGGCTTGCTTTTTTCCTGTTTTTTTATCTGCAACAATGGTTTTTCTTCTGGTTTTGTTTCTTCTTTATCTTCTTTTTGCTCTTCTTGTTTTTCTTCTGTTTCTTCTTTGGCTTGCTTTTTTTCTTCAGCTTGTTTTTCTTCAGATTTCTGTTTCTTCTTTGGAATTAGCTCATCTTTTACTTGCTCAGGAGATAAAGAAATGTGCCTCCAGAAAATTTTTTCTTTGTATTTAAATGGAATTGCAAAATCTTTTAAGCTTCTTAAAGCAACTCTAATTGCAGGTTCTAATTGTTCATCTTGCAAAACTCCTTCATTGTTTAATAAGTTTAAAGCTTCTCTTTCTTTTAATGGGAGATGATTTGAAAATTTTTCTAACTGAGTTTCCTGTCCTGGAAGGTAATACAAAGGAGAACCTCCAACTTTCATATCACTTATCCTAATTATTTTTTCTTTAGATAGTTCTGATAAAAAAGCAGAAGCAAATAAAGTAGTTAAGCCAACTTCTCTTGAAATGTGAATAGGCAAAGAAGGGCCGTTTTGCCTGATAAATTCTACAATTTTTCCTTTAACTAATTTTAATTTTTCCTGCTCCATTATTTGGAGAAATTAAAAGAAGTTATAAATTTTGTTATATCAGGAATGTATTGTGAAAACCAACTTTCTCAAGAATCATAGATTCATGATGACTGTCAGAAATTTTTCTGAAG
Organism: Candidatus Woesearchaeota archaeon; assembly: GCA_964592915.1. Taxonomy (GTDB): domain Archaea; phylum Nanobdellota; class Nanobdellia; order Pacearchaeales; family GW2011-AR1; genus CAZQGH01. Next base: position 17,639 of record CAZQGH010000022.1, read on the forward strand.
CTTTAAAAGTTGGATGAGCATTCCTGAGCAACTAAAATTTTGGGAAAATTTTAGGGGCGGAAAATTTCTCGAATTTTCATATATCCTAAAAACCCAAACAAACCAACACAAAAGATTTTTTTGTTAATTATGGCTTTACCCAGGAAATTTCATAGTAGGTTACAGAAGCTTCTTCATCTACAATTCCTATCAGAAGTTTTTTCTTAGTTGAATGAGCTACTCTGTTTTTTGCTGAAAAATCATGCCAGGTTAGAATATCTGATTCTTTTACCGGGTAAAGAATCCATTTAGCATGGTCTTCCCCTGGTTTAATTCCTTTATCATAAACTCTAAATTCAGCTCCGAACTTCAAAGCAGTTTTAACAATATAGCCTCTTTCCCGTAAATCTTTAAATACCCGGTATTTTGTTTCAATTCGCTTGTCTATTTTCTGAAGTTTGCTTAGCAGCTTTTCAAAACCCAATCTTTTGCTTTTTTCATAAACACTCATTTTATTCTTTCCAGTTAAAAATAATGTTTCTGACAATGAGTAAGTGATTTTTCCGTCTACTAACTCCCCGAATCTGCTTTTTCCGTATAAGTTTAAAGCTTCTTTTGTATTGCTTGTTACTGTCGAACCTGCATAAACAGCTTTAATCTTTTTCCTCCGTGTTTTCTTAGTTTTTCTTTTCCTTTCTTTTTCAGTTTTCTTCTTAGCCATTAATAATTAAGTTAAATAGTGTTTTTAAAGTTAGCTAATTATTTTTTTTGAATTTAAATGACAGGAGAGTTAATCCTACTAAAGTCATAAAAATTATAAATAAAGCAGCAAGATGTTTTATAACAGAACGCAGAGGCAGATTTTTTACTAAAATAATTCTTAGTGCTTCAGTTGAATAATAAACCGGTATTAGTTGCGCTATTTTTTTAATTATAAAAGGTAAAATATCTAATGGGGAGAAAATACCTGCTAACAATACTGAAGGGATTATTACAAGAGGAATAATCATCATGCCTTGTCTTGTAGTTTTAATTTGAGAAGAAATAAATAAACCCAATGAAACTGATGATGCAATTAAAAATAACAATATAATAAAAACCTCTATGAAATTAGCCCAAATAGCTATTCCAAAAAACCACACCAAGAGAAGAACATAGACTGATTCAATAATCCCAATTGTGAAGAAAACGAGAAATTTTCCTATAAACAATTCGTGTTTTGTTAATGGAGTTACTTCTAATCTATAATAAGTTTTTTTATCTTTTTCATCGATGATATTATTCGCTGCTGATACAACTGTTATGAAAAATATGACTAATGAGATTATTCCAGGAACAAGATATTCAAAATATGAAATTTCTCCAAAAATAAATTCGTTTTCCAGAGAAATAGGCAAAGATAAAAATTCTTTTTTGAGATTTTGCAAGTCAAAAGAAACTGAATTAATCTGATCCGAGATATTTTTATAAAGTTGGTGTATGCTTGATATGTTTTCATTGATTTTATCCATTTCAATATTCTGTTTTCTTGTTTCATCGAGCAAGTAAGTTATATCTGAAGGGATTTCTTCTATACCCGAATTTTTTACTTCTTGTGAAAGTTTTAAAGTTTCATTTGAGATTAATGCCAGACTTTCAATATAAGGATTTAAAGCAGAGGCTAGTTCGGGATCAGTGGAGGATAAAATGAGAAGATTGTTTTTTACAGAATCAATATTTTGTGAAATTTCAGTGATGGAGTCGTCTAATAAAACTAAATTACCTGACTGTAGTTGCTGATTTAATCTGTTTAAATTAGTAATAGCTTTGTCTAAATCACTGCTTATATTCTTAAAATTGACAATTACCCAGTCAACTTCTGGTCCGAGATTTCCAACCTTTTGCTTTAATTCATCAAATTCTTCTTTTTTTGAAGTTTTTTCCTGTTCTAATTCTTCAATTATTTTTTCAGTTATATTGTTTAATGAATTTTTCATAACTTCAGATAATCCAAAAGAACTTGAAGTGTAGATAAAATAATCCGAACTGTCTAGATAGGAATAAATTTCTGTTTTTTCTCCATTATCAAGATTTTTACCAAAATCTGGGGGGATAACTATCAGATTTCTATACTCGCTTTGATTAATTTTTTCTAGTGACTGAGGTTTATCAAATTGATTTATTCCATTAATTTTGAGATAAACTGACTCATTTATTGCATCAACTACCATTTCAGAGTAAGATGAATTATCATGGTTTATGATTAAAGTTGAGATATTTTCAATATTCCCGCTGTATCCGTAACCAAAGATTAAAATAAAAATAATAGGTTCTAAAATAGCAGTTAGTATAAATCCTTTATCTCTTATTAACTGCTTAGTTTCTTTTTTAATCAGAGGAGTTATTCTCATTTTGATTCTTTATAGCTCTTTTAATTAGATTGTCTAAACCGGGCTTGCTTATGTTTAAATCTTTGATTGGTTTTTTAAATTTCGAAATTTTTGTGAGTAATTTGAATATATTGTCAAATTCTTTAACATCAACATTCATAATGACTTTTTCCCCCTTTTGTGTTATTTCTATTAAATCATATTTTTTTAGTTTGCTGTACATAGAGAATGCATCATCCTCATTATACAATTCAACACTCACTTCTTCTCCTACATATTTTGCATATTGCTGGATAATTTTTTCTACATTTCCTGAGATTATTATTTTTCCTTGATGCATAATCGCCACAGTGTCACATATATTCTGAGCTTCTGCTATGGAGTGAGTTGTTAAGATAACACTTGAATGTTTTTTTCTTTTTTTTATAAAATCCATGATTATTTCATTAGTTACTATGTCAATTCCGGTAGTTGGTTCATCAAGAAATATGATTTCAGGATTGTTTATTAATGCAATAGCAATAGAAGTTCTTCTTTTATAGCCTCCTGAAAGATTTTTTACAAATTTATCAGGAGTATTTAATCCAAATAATTTCAAAAGCTCTTCAATTTTTTGATTTAAATCTGATTTATTTTTTATGTAAAGTTTTCCAAAAAATTCGAGATTCTCGTATATTGATAAATCTTCATATATTGAAAGAGTCTGGGGAACCAGTCCCAATTTTTTTCGCAATTCCTGCAGATTAGAATTTAGATTTTTACCAAATACTGTTATATATCCTGAAGTTGGTTTGATTATTCCCGTCATCATGTTTATTGTTGTTGTTTTTCCTGCTCCGTTACTTCCTAATAACCCAAAAATTTCATTCTCCTTTATTTCAAAAGAAATTCTATCTACTGCTGTAAATTTTTTAAATTTTTTTGTTAAGTTAAATGCTGATATTACCATCTTTTTAATTTAAATAAAAAGGAGTTTAAATTTCTTGCGATATACAACAAAAATAAATTAACTTCTTTTATTGCTCAAAATTGGTTTAATATTGCCTTATGCAGTTTATCAAGTTTGAGGCGCATATCTTAAGATTTATCTCAATGGATTTTTATGGTATGTAAAACAAATTTTTGGTAATAATTCATTCTACAGAGCAAAATAAAAGTGTCTTGTAGAAAGTAACTAACCATATACTGAATTTTTAATGATTGTTCTAAATC
>CAZQGH010000023.1:0-7461 GCA_964592915.1 Candidatus Woesearchaeota archaeon
CAATACTTAACTCTGTTGCTCGTTCAAGGATATTTCCAGAATCCACTAATTTTCTGGTTTCTGCATTGTAGTCATTTGGTTTTGTTGGTGCTGAACTGAGGATTTTAACTGAATTAAGGTATCCTTTGTCGTTAAGTGTTATTTCCACTTCATCGCCCTTCTGGGCTTCTGTTTCCTTCAGAAACTTATTTGAATACCATTTTTCTCCAATCAAAATTCCTTTTTTGTCTTTTCTGACTGCTTTTACAATTCCTTTGATGGTTTCTTCGTTCGCCATTTTTTACCTCCTGATTTATTTACTTGTCTCATTGGATAGAATTTAAACTTCCATCCATTTGAGTATGATATTTTTAATATTCCTCCACATCATATAGGTATGGGAAAAAATCCTCATCGTTTTCATCCCATACAACTTCCAAAATAGGGTCATTAGCTATCCCTTCTTGTTCTATCCCATATACACACCCATCACTATCTATTTGCAGATAGAGATATTTTCCCTCTTCTACCTTGTCTTGGGGGTCGTATGCAACATGGTGGTTCCAGTCTTCTACCTTCATTTTCCCAATTTTCTCTACCATTTTTTTTGCTCCCATTCTTTATTTATTTTTTCTGCAAGAATCTTTTCTACTTCTTCTTGCGTATATCTGTGCATACAATCGGAAGTAACATCCCTCCATGTATCGTCCATTTCTACCCAGTGTCCATAGTGGTTGGATTCGGGGAAACATTCTATCTTTGCTTTTCCATCACAAAAATAACCTTTCATCCTCCAATGAAATGCCCCTTCTTTCCATTCTTCTTCGGTCATTTTTTGAACTTCGTTTCCTTCTTCTTGGGAAAAATGTTCAAAAAATTCTAATGAATCAACTTCATCCATTTCTTCTTCCCATTCGACAGGGTTGTCGTCTGTATATTTATTTTTTTGCATTTCTGTTACTCCGATGCTCTCGGTTGCGTTTACGTCGTTTTTTGTTTTGTTTTCCATTTTTTTATTTTGGGTGTCTTTGTTTGCCCTTTATTTATGTTTATATAAGGTTTATAGGGTTTATAAATGTTTCTATTATATATTATATAAGTTTTTTTATTCGTCGTCGCTGTTAAAAAATAACTTTTTTTCATTTTTATTTTTTGATGTTTTTTTCATTTTTCATCCACCCAATAACCTTTTCCATTTGAATTTATTTCTCCAAAATGTTTAAATTCTTTACCTTTTGTGTTTGTGAATATTTCAAATTCTTTGAAGTTTGTTTTTTCTTTTGCTGTTGCTTTGGCTTCTTTTTCATCTAACTCTAATTTTTTTCCTTGTTTGACTATTGTTTCAATTTGTTTTTCTTTTATTTCTGTCATTTTTAAATTATTGTTGATTTAGATAAAGAAGTATGAACCTTAAATCTTTTTCCACAATATACACAATTTCTATATGCTTTAATTACATTTTTTGTTTGCATTTTTTGTTGGTTTCCACAACAAGGGCATTTAACTATTATTCTCATTCTAAATCTTTTAATTCATATCCTAATCGTTTTAATTGTTTTTCTTTTATTTTTAATTCATCAGATATTTTTGGAATTTGTGATTTTAATTCTTTTCTTTGTGATAATAATCTATTTATTTTTGCTTGTTTGAATTCTTTTTTATTTACAAATTCACTAATTAGTAATCTTCTCATTAGTTCTGAAAAGTCTATTTTTTTCTTTTCTAATTCCTCTACTATGTTATATGCTATATCTCCCTTGAAGACTTTAAATGCTTTTATTTTTGTTTGTTTTTTTCTTGCCATTTTATTTCCATTCCTCTTTTTTCGGTATAACCAGTTGGTAAAACCAAAAGAATTTTATCCATTTCCTTTCCATTTTTTTTATTTTTTGCCATTTCCATTCTCATTTCCATTTTTTTTATTATACTTGCCTCTAACCAAAACCTAACTTTCTTTATCCTTTATTAATTAATAGCCTTCTGGAGAATATTAATCTTAACTTTCTGTTTCGGTTTTACCGATTGGTTTTACCCAGTTTTTTAGGTTTTGAATAGGAAAATCATTTGGCATAGTTTCTTCTACTAATTTAAGAATTTCACTTTCATTAATCATTACTTTATTAGAATATTTATCAAAAATTATAAGAAATGGTTTATCAAATTTTATTAGAATTCCAGAGTAAATGCCTTGCTTTGATTTACAGAAAATGTATTTGTTTATGTATTCTTTCCATTCCATATTTATTTAATATTTTTAATCTTTATAAATCTTTTTGTTTTCTATATTTATAGTTTTGATTTCATAAATATATAAATTAAATAATAAATAAAATAAAAATAAAATACATTATAAATATATATTTATGTTTATAAATATATAAATATGATATTCTCTTAAAAGTAAATTTTAAATTATTTAATTTAAAACTTTCTATTAATAGGTGTTATATATGTAATAGTAATACTCTTATTAATAGGTGTTATTCTATTACACCTATTATATGTATTTCTATATATAGTGGATATATACTTTTTTATTTCCACAAGAAACATACCTTTTTATCGTCTGTAAAATGCTTAAAATACCTCTCCTTTATTTCTACTGGAGCATAATAATAATAATAATAATAATAATTACAATAATATATAATATTATATAATACTTTTATTTTAACTTTCTTGGTCATGCAGATTTGAGAAGTATTAAAAAATATCTTCCACATTGTTCTTATTATCAAAATTATTTGAGAAGTGTCTTGAATAAGATTGACTCAAAGAAAAATGGTTAATTCAAAAAGAAAAGGGAATTTTGCAGAACTTGAATATAAAAAAATGAAAGAGGCAGAGGGTTATGAGTGTTATAAATCGCCAAATGTGAGATTTTATGATGTTGATGTTTTTGGATTGTTTGATTTAATTTGTATGAATAAAAAAGAAGTTTTGTTGGTTCAAGTTAAGTCAAATAGAGTCCGAGACAGAAAAAAAATTGCAAGTTTTAAGAATCATCCTGAATTTGTCAAAAAAATCATTGCTGTAAGGTATGACCGCAAAGGTTGGAAAGAATTTTTAATAAAATAGAATTCGTCTTGGGAAAGGTCGGCGCCGATGTTTCCCTGAAATTTGCCTTGCGTCCAAGAACTTTTATCACACTTTTCCTTAATAAATAGATGTATTTCTTATTTAAAAAACTTGTGTGTGCGGTGAAAAACCCTTGGAGTGATTCAAAGGCGCTCAAAAAGTTGCCAATGAATCAACTCCCGGGGAAAAAGAGGTGATTATGATTTTAACAAGGAGCGGTTTTATAATCTTTCTAAAAACAAAGAGACTCTCCGGGAGTGTCATTTAAGTTCTCTCCCGGGTCTCTGCCTCACTAAAAAATAAATAATTGAATGACAGGAGTCACTTATGCTCCTTGGGTGATTCCGCTTGACCTTATTGAGTTTATGATTATCACAACCAATAATATCAATACAACCATTGCTCCAAGAACAATGAATGTTGGGAACCAATCGGTCACATCTTTGATTGAGACTTTTGTTTCATTGATAACCTCAATTGAGTCGTTATCTGTCACAGAGTCTTGCAGTTTAGAACCGGCGATTGTGAAAACCATCACAATTATACCAATCATAAAAAGCATAGCAATCAAAGACAAAAGAACATTAAGTCCTGCAACTCCTTTCTTTTGGTCTAATTTGCCGTATCTCATTTTCATCTACCTCCTTTCAATGTTTTGGGACCGGAAAGAATTTCCGGGTTTTGAGTGTTCAAACTCAAAGATTAATCACAAGAATTCCACAATTAAGACAATAAACACACACATCAATTCTTTAAAAAGGGTTGGTTACAAATGTGACAAGAAAATTGCGGGAGAGGGAATTGAACCGCTCACTATGGGCTTATGAAACCCACGTGCTAACCATTACACTATCCCGCATTTGTGTTTAATCCCGTGAGAAAAAGAACCACAAAATTGAGATAAGTGCAACCACAATCACAATTGCAAAGGTTGTTCCACTCACAAGTCCGGGAATAATTCTCAAAATTGTTGTCAAAATTGCGGTCACAAATCCGGCAACTGCAACACTCATTGGAAAATCTCCGCTTCCGATTGTCTTTTTTTGAGTGAAAAACATTCCAAAAGCAACAATACACCACACGGCAATCAAAAGTAAGTGCATAAAGATTCCGCCGGTTATGTCATTAATATAAACAATTGGGACGTGCATTCCCTCGGTCAAATTCCGTGCTGTGATTAATTCTTTTGGCATTTTTATTCTCCTGTTTTAATTGCTTTATATACGGCAAAGATAAGTCCAATTATCAATATTGCCGAGATGACACCTGTCACCATTGGGTCAATTCCAAGAACATTATTCATTCCATCAAAATAAATGGTTCCTAATGTGTTTATTGATGACCAAATAAGTTTGAAGATTCCCCAAATTGAAAAAAGGACAATTGAGCCGAGTGCAACAAAAAGATTATCTGATGTGAATGATTGTTCCCATTTCTTTGCGTCTGCTGATGTTTGGTTGATGTCATCTTCTAATTGAGCAAGGTCAAGTTTGTCCTCTGAAATTTGAATGTCTGTATCATAATTATCTCCAACGCTTGTTGCCCAAGTGTAAATCCCAATTACAAAGAGACCTGCGAGTAAGAAAAACACAATATAGTTTGCAAATGGTGTTGTTTGTCCTTTTTTATTCATTTTATCCACCTGAACGTCTGCTTGACGCTTTAATTATTATAATGACTCCTGCGATGATTAACCACATTAAACTTGCTCCAACTCCAATGATTGAACCACCTGAAAATATGTTGAGCATTCCCGCAAAGATTATTCCGAGAAGTCCAAAGACCACAACTGCAATTGGACCGCTTGAAACTGCCATTAAGACAAGAGTCAAATAAAGGAGTCCTGTCAAGAAAACTCCTGTATAGCCAAAAGTGTCATAAGCGCTTGGTTTCAAATCAAAAGTGTAAGTTGGGAGCGATTGCCCATTCTTTGCAATTGAAACAATATAAGTTGAATTTGTTGCTGTTAAAGGGACAGAGCAACTTAATGTTCCGCCTGAACTTGTTGCGGAATCTGTGCAAATTGTGTTGTTCTCATAATTATCCCATTCTGTCACGTTCATTTCAACATTGACGCTTGAACCATCGTTGCTTGAATAAGTCATCTCAACAATTCTTGTGTCTTGGTCAAGAGTCACTTGATAGTTTAAATTGTCAATTGTTGTTTGATTTGTTGGTGTGACATCGTTTTGCTTTTGGAAATTGATTTGACAAGGTGTTGCTTGGCATAAAGCAAGGAAAGTTGGAGAGGTATAAACAACTTCGCCATCAACCCTCACAATTGCATAATATCTCACATCTTCGGTGACTAAGTGAAGTCTTGCGCCTCCAACCACATCTGTTTTTGCATTTTCAACTGAAATATATTCTCCTTCATCAACATAATATCTTAATAAATCAAGAATTGCGTCTTGAACCGGCAAATAATATTCATCTTGATAATTTACAAGGAAAGAGGTTGAATATTCTGAACGTTCTGTTCCTGTGTAAAGGTCATAAAGGGAGATGTCTTGTGGAATGTTATCTATTGAAAGATTGAAATTGTCAATATAATGAAATTCAACAACATGATCATCTGCCTTGAATCTTGTCACAACTCCAAGAACATAATTTGTGTTGTTTAATAATCCGTTTGGAATACAAATATCCATTGTGTTTGTTCCTGTTTCTTTTTTTGAATAATTCCAAGTCAAAGAAGAATCATCATAAGATTCAATTAAAACATCAACTTCAATTAATTGATTTCCAAGTGGAGTTGGCAAGGAGTTTGATTTTGTTTCCTCGTCATAAAGAGTATAATTTAAGATTCTTGTTCCATAAGAGCCACAATCATCAATTGCAACTTCATAAATTGTGATGTTTTCTGTTGTGGTGTTTTCTTCTGTGACTCCTGAAATATTAAAAGTCCAATACCAATCAATGATATTTCCTGTTGAATTGCCCCATCCATCCAGAATTGTGATTGTTTTTGAAAAATAGGTGTAGTTTGTGAATTCATATTTTGAAACACTTGAATAATTTGTGTTGTTTATGTTGAAAACTGCATTTGTTTCGGGAGTGTTTGTCATATTAACATAAAGAGTGAAAGTGACCGAATCTCCCTCTCCAATTGAATCTTGGCTTTGGGCTTGATTGTAAGTGTAATAAAATATTGTGTTTGAAACAGAATTGCAATTCTCATTGCCGAGAGTATCGTTTGCGCAATAGGTGATTGTATATTCTCCCTCATTTGAAAAGGAGATATTTGTTGTTGAATTGCAAGTGTAAGTTGTGTTTGTTGAGTTCTCATTTGTTGAATACCAACAAGTGTCAAGGTGAGTGTCTGAACTTGTGACATTCAAAGTGATGTTTGTTGGGAGAGTGCTTATTGTTTTATTGTCTGTTGGTCCGTGCAAGGTGAGAGTTGGCTCTGTTGAATCAATTATGAAACTTCTTGCTGTTGGAGTTGTTTCCTGTGAAGAATTATCAAATCCTGAACAAGTCCAATTATACTCTCCATCTGTCAAGGATTTTGAGAATGAATAATTTGTGTTGTTTATTCCTGACGCATTTGTTTGGTCAATAGAACCATCAATCAAAAGTTTGACTTCTGTCAAATTAATATCATCACTTGCATAACAATTGAAATCAATTGAAACCGGGCTTGTTGTGTATTCTGCATTATCACTTGGTGAGTTTAAGTCTATATTTGGAGCTTGATTTTCTTCATCTTGTGGTGTTAAACCATCTCCATTGTTATATAAATCGCTTACTTCTGAACTTGATAATGCTCTTGACCATATTCCTACTTCGTCTAATTTTCCATCAATGTGATACGAACCAATCATTCTTCTTCCAATTTGTGCTCCTTCAGTAGCATCAGCATCAGTAAATGAACCTGTGCTAATATCATTATCTACTCTTTCTGTTCCATCAATATAAAGATATGCTTTTCCATTATCTCCATCTAAAACAAATGTGTAATAATGCCAACTTCCTTGAGAAACATGACTTGAAGCATCATAATCAATCCAAGTTGTATGAGAACTTCCATCTCCAAATCTACCACTTAATTTTACATTTTCATCACCAAAAGAAAGATATAATCTATTTGTATTTGAGGATGTAGAAATATCTTCGTGATAAATTATTTGGTTTCCACTTGAACCATCATAACTATCTAAATTTATCCAAATTGAAAAAGAAACTTGGCTTAATCCTCTAACTAACCCTTCGTCATTTATATCAACATAATCATCTCCCTGAGTAAAATCAGCACCAGTATTAGTTATTCCTGCAACTTCAGAAGTGAAAACTCTCGCATCATTTGCTGTTCCATTATTACTTCCGTGACTATCTTCTGCATTTGTTCCAGAAGTTTCATCTAATTTATAATAACTAATTAAATCTGTTTCTAAACTTTCT
>CAZQGH010000023.1:7561-13850 GCA_964592915.1 Candidatus Woesearchaeota archaeon
TCCAGAAGTTTCATCTAATTTATAATAACTAATTAAATCTGTTTCTAAACTTTCTGTCCAAGTTGCCCATTCTGAAACATCAACTCCAAAGAAAGTTGGAACCCAATCAACATAATCTCCTTTTTGAACATTTGTAAAAATTCCAAGAATCAAAACTTCATTTTTCTTTATGTCTGCGGGAGTGAGTTTTCCCCAAACCTCTCTTGTTTCATAATGATAGCCAACCTTTATTTGTTCGCAAATTTCTGTTTTATTTGTGCTTTTTTCATCAATTGAACATTGAGTCTCATAATCATCAACTTTGACTTCTTGTTTGGTCTTGCGTCTTATATCAAAGGTTCTTGAAATTTCTGACTTTCCTTTCTTCATATCATAGAATTTCATTTGTTTGAGAATATCTGAATAATCTGTGAAACCCTCAATCTTAATCTCTGCAACTTTTTGATAGCCCGGAGCAACTTTGACATTGTGAGGGGTGAGTAATGTTGCTTTTGCAATCTCTGATGTTGGAATTCCAATAAATGAATTCTTAAAAGTTACCTCTCTTGTCACTTTGTCATAAGATTTCACATTGTCAAATTCCCATGCCGACACATTTCCAATTAAAAAAAACATCAATGCAAACACTATAATCAACTTAATTGCTTTCATTCGTAACCCCCATATGCGCTTTTTCTAACCATTACAACAAACATCACAATTCCCGCAAGTCCGCCAATCACAGCAATCCAAACAGGGAGATTTAACATAATGTATGTTTGACCATAAAACCCGCTGAATGAACTTGCAAGAACAGGATTTGAATAAACTTCCTCATAACTGTTTGAGATTGGAACTGAAACAATGATTGCTATTATCCAAATGAAAATATAAGGAATGAAATAAACCGGCTTTACATTTATCAAGAAACTTGTGATTAATATTGAGAGAATCATTCCGACAATCAACATTGTTGTAATCCATTTTAAAGAGTCATATGCCTCGGGAACTTTCCCGAAAGTGTCTTGAATTATCTCACTTGCATTGTGATTGTCTCCAAGTGCTTTTTGAATTGCCGGGGCTTGTTCCATTAATTTTTCATTGGTTGTGGTTCCAACATACATAAAGATTCCAACAACAACTGCCAAAACAAATGCTATAATTATAAATAAGAAAAGGTCTGTCAATGCTCCTTTTTTGTTTTTTATGTTTATCATTTGAAAAGGTTTTTCTTGTCTAATTTAATTTTAAGGTTGATTTTTGCCTGTGTTTCCATGATTTCTCTCTCAACATCTTTGAAACTTGGACATTTGAGCATTCTCTCAGTTATTTCTGCAATTGGAACCTTTCTTTTTTCTTGGGCTTGTGCGAATCCTTGAATTTCCATTAATTTTTCATTGAATTTTTTATTTATCCATTGCTGTTTTTGTGTGTTTCTGTCACATGCCATTTTAAGTTCCGTATGGTTTCAAGTTTCTTTTGGCAATGTCCATGAGTTCAAGGTCTGCCAACCATTTAATTAAACTGAATAAGACAAATATGATAAAAATTGGAATCATTGCAATCCACATAAACTTGTGGAGCCAAACCAATATGCCGGTTGTAAAACTATTGAAAAAGAATCTTTGAGAGATTTCACTTGCAAAGAAGATTGTAATTGTCAAGAAAAGATAAGAGACAAAGAAAAGTCCTTGTTTGATGTATTTGTTGAAATTTATTTTCACAATCTTTCCCATCTGATATTCATTTTGTCCATTAATTGCAAATGCCCCATAAATTGAAACTGCCATTAAGAATAAAACCAAGAAAAGCATTAATGAATAAAGAATTGAGTCTGCGGTTGTTGGAATTTCTCCGGTCGGTGTTATTTTGAAAGTTCCCGCCTTTTGAGAATCAACGCAATCAACAAAATAAGAATATTCACCAAGAGTTTGAAGATTTCCAAGAGATGAGTTTAAGAATCCAACCCTCAAATCCATTGATTGATTGAAGACAAGGTCTGTTTGATTTGGATATAAAACACTCAAAGAACAATTGTTTGAACAATTCAAATCCTCGCAAGAGGTTGTGAATGTAAGATTCCCTTGTTCATAAGTTTGAGCCGAGACCAAAGTTCCAACTATTAAAAATAAGAAAACTGCAAAAACTATTTGAACTTTTTTTTTAAACATATTTTCCTTTTACCCATCTCGCCGGATTCAAAATGCCTCTTGTTCTTTGGGGCATTTGATTATTTATTGTCAATCCATCTCCAACACCTGCGGTTTGAGTGACTTGTCTTGCCTCTCTTAATGATTCTCTTTCTCCGCCGTGTAATGCTCTTAAATATGCAGAATGAACAACATCAACTAATTCCCTGACAATGATTGGATAAAGTTTTCTTTTTTCAAGTGTGTCAAGACCCATTGCCTCATATTTTAAATAAAATAAGTCTGCAAGTTCATTCCCAAGGTCATACATTTTATTGTCAATTGTTTCCTCTCTATAATTTGAAAGAATTGTATTTCTGTTTAAGTAAATTGATAAAACTCTCATGACTTCGGCAACTCCAAAATCATTTAATATTTCTTCATCTATTTTCTCGGGTTTTTTCCAAACAATTGAACCACTCTCCCAAGTTGGCTTGTCCCCTCTCAACATATGCTCAATTCTTTCAAGTATTGAATCAAGTTCAAGTTGCCATTGAATTAAGTTTTCATTATAAGAACCTGTGACAAAAGTGTTTGAACTTGTTGCTCTTGGGTCTGTTCTTTTTTGAGCATTTGCATAAGATTGTTGCAATTTTGATTGTTCTTGGTTTGCCTCTTTGACCGCCTCTTGCCACGCTTGATTGATTTGTTGGTCTGTATAACCTTGGGCTTTGTATTGTTGATATTGGTCCGGGCTTAATCCCATTTGTTGCAATTGTTGGTTGTTCATTTTATTACAACCCCCTGTCTCAATTCAAGACCTGTCAATGATTTCTTTAAGAGTTTTTGTGCTTGTTTTTCGCTTATTTCAACAGGGTCAAGACCAATTGATTTTGAGGTGAAGTCCTCAACATATGTGAATCTTTGTCTGCCTTTCTTTGAAACTCCACGCCTTTGTTTCATTCTTCCAAATCCGTCAAATTCCGGCAAGTCAAAACCAAAATATGCTCCGCCTGTGAATCCTGTCGGGATTATTGGGGTTGTTGCAAGTGGAGTTGTAAGTTGAGGTTGAGTTATTTGAGCGGTTTTTAATTGGGGAGATTGAACTTGCGCAACCATCTCTGCTTGGAGAGTTTTTGTGTCAATTCTTTCAACTTGTGCAATCTTTGGGAGCATTGCTTGTTTGAGTTGGTTTGTTGTGAGTTGTCTCTCTAATTGTTGAGATTTTATGATTGATTTTAATTGGGTTATTCCTGCAAGAGTTGTTGGAGCGGTTGCAAGAGTTGTTGCTTGTTGTTGTGCAAGAACGCTTGGGACAATATGTGCAAGAACGCTTGGGACAATATTTTTCAATTGATTTGTGATTAATGGTCTTAAATCAAGACCTGTTGTTTTCATCCTTGGAGATTTTAGTTTTGTGAATACATTGACAGATGTTGGTGTTTTTGGTGTTATCTTTGGCAAGGTTGGAGCAAGTGAAACTTGACCTCTCTTATTCATTGAGAATGTTCCAATATTTTTTGTTTTTGTATCAAGAACAAGAATTTTATTTTTTAATGATTGTTTCAATAAATCAACACTTGCGCCTCTTGTCTGTGAAACTGAATCAAACCTTTGGACTTTAACATTTCCGACTTGCTTTTCCGGAGTGTAAAGAACAAATTGTTTTGTTCCAAAAAGTGAATCCGGCTTTGCCTGTTTAAATTCTGCACCCGAACCAAATTTAAGTTTTCCTTTTTGAACTCTAAAAAGATATTTCTCCCCACTTGAAAATATATCTTTTGGCAATGATTTTCCAAACTTTATTGGTTTTGTTTCTGCTTTTACTCCTGTAAAGAATTTTAATCTTTGAAGTCTTGAATATCCCTCATACCCGGGTTTGCCTTGAACTGAAACTGATTTTTGGTCAAACGTTGCTCTTTTGAGAAGAACATCTTGCTTATACCAATATTTGCCTTTGCTTGATTTTGTGAAAAGTCTTGCTCCCACAAGATTGTTGTTTTCAAGAGTTTGACCTTGTGTTTGAAATGACCTTGGCATTCCTTTGGGAGTTTTTCCGGAGAATTTTGAATAAAGTTCAACTTTTGAAGTTCCTGACTTTCCGGCATATCTTCCTGTGACTCTGCCATGAGAATCAATTTTATAATTTGTTCCTTTGATTTTTGTTTCATATTTTCCAACTTGTTTTGCAAATGCTTTGTCTCCGACCTTGCCACCTTGTCTCAATTCTGCAACCGATTTTGTGTATTTTCCTTTAAGGATGTTTGATTCAAGTCTTTGATAATAGACTTTTGTTCCAACAGAAGTTCCATAAATAAAACCACCAACTTTTGCAATGTTTGTTGTTCCACCAAGAACTGCCCCCTCAATTTTGTTCATTCCTAATTGTTCAAACTCTTTTCCTTTTGCATATGCAGAAACACCTGTTCCAACTCCAATTGCGGTCACTCCAAGTCCAACCGCTGTAACTTTTGCGACTTTGCCACCTTTTGCAATTGCTGAACCAACACTTGCTCCAACACCTGACGCTCCAACAACATAACCCCCTGCAACACTAAGAATTGCCTCACGCCCAATATGTGCTCCACCATAAGCATAATTTTTCCAAGTGAATTTGCCCTCATCTGTTTTATAGGATTTCCATAAAAGACCTGAAGTTGTTGCAACCTTCTTTTCTAATGCGTCGCTTGAAAAAGTATATTTGCCCTCGTCATCTTTTTTGACATCAATGCCTTGTTTTTCAAGATTCTTAATATTTTTTTCAAGTGCTTTGTTGTAAGAATTATATTGAGATTCAAGGTCTTTTTGTTGTTTTGTCAAAATGTCATAAGTTGATTTAAGATTCTTTTGAGTATCTTGCAATTGTTTTTGTTCTGAAATTGCTTTGTTGTATTCTGACCTTGTGAGTTTTTCGTCCCCATAAAGTTTGTTGAATTTTTCAACGTCACTTACATATTTTTCTGCTTTTTTATTAAATGATTCAACATTTGTTGTGAATGAATCTGCTTGTTTTGTATAATTTGACTCTGTGAGTTTTGTGTTTGCTTTTTCAATGTTCTCAACTGCAATATTAACTTTTGCAACATCAATCACGGCTTGGTCTTCTAACTTCTGAACATCTCTTGACCATTCTTCATTTTTTGAAAGCCCTTGATAAATTGTTGCTCCAATAGGGTTTGACATTATTGTCTCACCTACTCCAACAAGGACAACATCTCCAAAACTTGTTCCTTGACCACCATATTTGTTTTTTCCACCATGCTTTCTTGATTCTTGCCAACTTTCATAAGCGCTCCTTGTTAATGTAAATTTTTGAGAATCTTTGACAATTCCGGGAATCTCTCCAAATGCCTCTTTGACTTCTTTCCCCTCTTGTCCGGGGGTGTAAGTCTTTTTTGAATTAAACCAAGTTCCGCCCCATGCTCCTGCAAGAATATCTCCACCTTTTGTTGTTGCTTTTTTATAATTAAAATCGACATCTTTTCCTGTTGCTTTTTCATAAAGATTTACAATTGAACCCTCTGCCACATTAGTCATGAAAGAGTCTTTCCCGCCTTTTGTTGTGGTTGTCCAAGGTTGGTCTCTCACATTTCTTGAAGTTGTGACCTTTTCACCGGCTTGAATTTTCTTTTGAGTTTCTTCAACTTCTTTTTTTAGATTTTTTTCTTGGACTTCTTTTGGAGATTGACCGCCGGGAAGATAACCGCCAAGTTTTTCATCTGCGCTTGAATAAAGTCCTGATACCTTTGAAACAAAAGATGAACCGCCACCGCCACTTGATTGAGAACTTGTTTTTCCTGAACTTTTATTTGATTGATTTGATGATTGAGTTTGATTTGTTTGAGTTGATATTTTTGAACTTGTTTGTCTTTGCGCTCCACCCGGAAGAACTCCGCCAACTTTTCTGTCAAATTTTGTATAAACTTCTTTTGCTTTTTCAACAACAACATTTTTTTCTCCACCCGGAAGAACACCCCCAAGTTTTGAGTCAATTCTGTCATAAATGCTTTTTGAAGAAGAACCGCCGGAAGATGAACCGCCACTTGAACGGCTTGAACTTCCACCGCCACCACTTGACCTTGAAGAAGAACTTGAACCGCCTGAACTTCTTGAACTACCTGATGATGAAGAACCGCCGGAAGATGAACCGCCACTTGAACGGCTTGAACTTCCACCGCCAC
>CAZQGH010000023.1:13950-20883 GCA_964592915.1 Candidatus Woesearchaeota archaeon
TTGAAGAAGAACTTGAACCGCCTGAACTTCTTGAACTACCTGATGATGAAGAACCACTTGAACCTGAACTTGAAGAACCTGAACCACTACTTGATGAGCCACCACGAGAGACTCCGCCGGGCAACCAACCGCCAACTCTCCGGTCTATTTTCTCATATCCTCTTTTTATTGAATCCCATAATCCCATGAAATGATTATCACTTTTTCCACGGATTTTTTATTTTTGTGACATTGTCACATTTCTATGAAAAATAAAGCCACACACAATTTAAAAGCATTAATTCCGATAATTTCTTAATCAAGATTACAAAAGATTTATTAATATCAATTGAATTCTTATTTTGTCTTGCCAACATTGACCCAATTAATCAATTGGAAAAATGGCAGACGAAAATTCTCAAACAGAAAAAGAAAAGACAGAACCTTATTATTTGGCAAAAGAGTTCTCTTGGAATCATTTTATTAAGCCGTTGATTGAGTGCCGAAGATTGATAAAAATTGCCAAACTTGGATATGAGGACATTCAAGAAAGTTCTTTTTTAACTCCTGACCAAATTGTTTTCAATAAATCTAATGCTATGGTTGATTTGATTCATGAATTGGAGATTCTTTGTGGAGATTGTGAATTTATCATGGACAAAAATAATCTTGAACTTGTTGAAACTGAAAGAAAAAGAGTTGATGAGGTGAATAAGGTGATTGATGGAATCACAAGAGAAACAACTGATTTAAGAATAGGTCAAGTTCAAAGTGTTGTAAATCAAGAGCATTTTGATGTTTGTTTAAAAGAACTAATGGATATAACTGCAAAAATCAAGATTCCAATAAATAATATGGGAATAATCTATCCAAAGGGAGAAGATTTTAATTTTGATGATTGGGCAAAGAAATTTGAGCAAGGGGGAAGTTAAATGAAAAACGTTGTGTCTTTGTCAAAACTTTGTGAGGTAATTGAAACAAGAATAAATAATAAATTTGATTTAATTATTTTTGTTGAGGGAAAGAGAGGAATGGGAAAATCCACTTTTCTTTATCAACTTGCTAAACGGCTCAATAATCGTGGTTTAATTAAGTTCAATCCAAAAGAACATCTTGTTTATTCAAGAGAGGACTCTGTCCGAATTCTTGCAAGGAGTGAAAGATGTTTTCTTCTTAATGATGAAATGATTAATGTTGCATACAATCGTGATTTTTATAATCAAGACCAAAAAGAACTCTTGAAAGCATTAAATAATTATCGTGATTCTTGCAATGTCTTTGGTGGGTGTGTTCCAAAATTTGTTGATTTGGACAAACAGATTCAAAAATTGTGTGAAATGAGGGTCATCATAAAAAGAAGAGGTCTTGCTGAAATTCACGGACAAATTCGTGGAGTTTATATTGATGATGTTTGGGACACTAAAAACAATCAAAAGAAAGAATTGCATATCAAAGGGAATTATAAGAAATCAAGGACTTTTCGGTTTTATGTTGAATTTCCTGACTTGAAAGAGAAAGAAAGAAAATTTTATGAGAAATTAAAGCATGAGAGACGAAATAGGATTTTTGATAAGGGGGAGAGCATTGAAACAAGTCCTTGGGATGACTTCTATAATAAACTTTACGAACAGGCAAGTGCAAAGGAGATGACAAAAGAACAATTTGAAAACCTTTGCAGATTTGCCGGAATACAAATAAAAGTTGCGAGGAATCGTCTCAATGAGCGGTTCAAAGATGAGGGAATTGATGAGAGACTTGACTATTTCCTTAAAGCGAGTATCAAAAAGAAAGATAATGAAAAGAAAAAATCAAAGAAAATAATTGTCAAAAAAGACATTGAGAATCCCGAAACACCTGAAAAAAGCGAGTCTTCATCATCACAGGGTATCTTTAATTATAATATTGGACAAGGTAGTGAAAAAACTGATGATTGGGATAGATTATAGGGGTTTTCCACTAATAAGTATTATCGGAATATGACAGAACAGGACCTGAATGCCATTATTTTTTGTTTGGAAATCTTTAAAAGGTCTTGAAATCTTATTAAATAACACACACAAATAATAAAATGGACATTGGACTTGCAATTTTAAGTGGAATCGGGACCCTCATATTTGTAATTGCCTTTTGGGTTGGCTACAAATTGAGCCAAAAGAAAAAATCTGAAAATGATAAATGAATTTAACAAAGCAATGCAATCAATTATGAAAGAGACCGGAGAAGTTTCTATTCAAAAAGCGATTGATAAAAAATTCATCATGCTTGGAAAAGAGGTTGGCAAAGATTCCCATGATTCCGAAATATTCAGAATTCTTAAAAAAGATGAAAAGGATTTGACAGAGAAAGACAAGGCAAAGTTGTTGAAAATTATGGATGATTTGGCAAAAGAATTATTGCCCTCTGAAAAAGAAAACGACATTGCAAAACAAGTTGAAAAGAAACTGAAAAAGATGGGACTTAAAAAAGGTTCAAAAGAATATGATTCAAATTTTATAAGACTCTTTGATGAAGAAAGGAATTAATCATCACTTGTTTGAATTGAAAAATTTGAAAGGTCAAAAGAGTTGATTCGGGGAGTTCTTGAACATTCACAATAAATTGGTTCATCATATTTCTCTGTGAGTTTTTTCTCTGCATAAGAAATTGGATTAATTTTGCATTCAAAAGAACCATCTTGAATTGTCCAAATAAAAAAAGCCATGCCTACAATTAAAGCAATCAATAAAAGAATTTGAATTAATGTGTTTGTTTTCATAGTTCAATCATCTCCCGCTTTAAGCGATTTTTCCTTTCTTTCTTTTTTCTCCCAAGGACTTTTTGTCTATACTTATGATTTCTCATTTTTTTGAGAAACTTCTTTTGTTTCTTTGACACCATCTCCTTGCTCCCCGGGTCCAAGTTTATTGTAAATCTCGCTTAAAACTTGCCCAATCCCGTTGAGGTTTTGGTTTATCTCGTGGAGTTGGGTCAATAGGTGAAACCGGAAATATCCGTTTGTGTTCAACTTCACCATCTCCATTTGTTGCTCCATCTCCTCTTGTTGCTCCGGTGTCATCTCCGGGGCTTGTTCCGGGTTGGAAGTTTGGGAAACTTGGTCTTTGGATTTGTTTTTTTCCTCTGACATTTTTTTTCTCCAATTTATTTAATTTCTTCAATGCTTTATTCACAAGGCGCTGGTCCCACCCGTGATAAATCAACATTGATTGTGCCTCTTGCCTTGACTTTCCGTTTTTCTCTGCGTCATGGAACCACTCAATAATCTTGTCAAGGTCTGTGGTTTTCACAGGTTTTTGATTCATAATTTGTTTTTGTGCCTGTTCAAGTTCAAAATGTGTGAATCCTGAATTAATTAAAGCCCTCTCTCTTTCTTCTCTTTGCTCGGGAGTTAATTTCCCGGGTGTGAATTGTCTATCTGTTGCCAATAAGAACTCTTTTGCATTTTGAATGTTCTTTCTTGATTTTATGAACTTCCAAAGGGGTTTGCCCATCAATTGATAAAAAGTGAATGCTCCGACTCCGAAAATGACCCCACCACCTATAATTGTGACAATCACACTCATTTTCTAAAAACCCCCTTAATGAAAGCCAAAGGCAAAAATGATTCTGCAACAAATTCTGCTCCTGAACCAACCTGTTTTCTTAAATTTGCAACTTCAACTGCCATGTCACGAACAGATTTTGCCATCTCTCGCCCAACTGCCCAATTATCTTTCATTTCTTTGAATAGAACCACCAACATAATTGTGACAACAATCAAGAAAATAAGATTCATAATCATTCCACCATATTTTTGCCAAAAACTGACTTTTTGGAACCTGTCTCTCAAATTCTTTTGGATTCCAAGTCTTTGCAATCTCATATCTTCATCAACAAAATAAGCCCCTGCTTTTTTCATATCATTGTCAAAGTCTCCAAGGGTGAAATTAATCCATTCTCCATCCTCTCTCTCATAGAACCAAAATTCATTCTTTGCCATTTGTTTCCTTGGTCTTGGCAATATCTTTTTGAGTTTCTTTGTTTTACACCAATAATCACCGGCAGTTCCAACTCTTTCAAATTTTGCTTTGTCTGTGAAAACAGGAACAATCTCATTTCCGACTCTCCTGAATAATTTAGCTTTTTTATTGAAAGAAAGCCATTGAATAAGCCATGCAACACCACCGGCAAGAAGTCCGCCAACAATCACAATTCCAATTGCAATAAGAATTGCTGTCCCTGTTCCTGAACCTGAACCTGCAAAAGAACTAATGAATCCGCTTATTTCTTCACTCGCCATTTTTTAACCCCTGCTTTTTATGTAATGCTTTGGCAAGAATCACAACAATTTCAACAATGAAAATATAAGCCAAACAGAATAAGAAAAAATTAAACATTGAACTGAAAAGATTTATTGTGTGAAACATCTCATTTTGTAAAAAAACAATTAATCCGCCGATGTATCCGGTCATTATTGCAGTTATTAATCCTAAAAATAAAAATAAATATCCTGCACCAACCAAAAATTTTGATATTGAACTCAAACCTTTTTGCAAACTTTCATATTTTTGTTTTTTGAATCTTTCTTCTCTTTCTTTCAAGATTTCTTTGAACCTTTTTTCCGTGAGTGTTTTATTTGACATTTTCTCCCTCTTTTATGGTTTCCTCAAAACCGCATTTTCTACAAACTCTTATTGTGCCTCTTTTCTTTCTGTAAGTCTGCGCTGAATTGCATTTTGAACATCTATCCTTTTTTACTTTGATTTTTTCCATTCTCAATTCCTAACATATATTTTGAAAGATATGCTTTATTTTCTGTGAGTCAAACAATTCTGACAAGTCACTTTGTTCCACATTCTTGACATTCTTTCTTTGTTTGGATTCACGGCTTGGTTGCAAAGATATTTTCCCTTTGATTCTTTGTGAATCTTTGGGACTCTTTTCTTAGCAACAACCTTTTTCTTTTTTGGCTTTGAAACTTTTTTCTCTTTGAAAAGTTCAACAGAATCATTCTCAACATTCATCTCATTTGCAATTTCTTTTGCAATTGGAATCAATTGAGGCATAAGTCTCATACCAACCCGAAATAAATCCGAAAGATTGACATTGATTTCTTGTCCTTTGTTTGACCTCTTTTTATTTGCCATAGTTACCACACACACAATTTATTTATAAGTTTAAATTCCGATAATTTCTTAATTAGAAAAAGCATTTTGGATTCTTGTGTTAAGATTTCTTTTATTTAGATGAACATAGATTTGTGTGGTTGAGATGTCTGCATGACCGAGAAATTCGGCAATTTCTTTTAAATCAAGTCCTTTCTCATGCAAAAAAGAACCACAAGAGTGTCTCAATAAATGAGGGTTGATGGGTCTTCCAATTTTCTTTCTTGAAACTCTGTCAAGTGTTTTTCTCCAATACCTTGAACTTGTTGAAAATAAAATTTCAAAGTCTGGGTTCTTTTCAACATTTTCATTGATATAATTAATTAATCGGTCTCTTAATTCTTTAATCACAGGCAAAACTCTTTCTTTGTTTCCTTTTCCAATGATTCTCACTTGCGATTTTTCCCAATCAAAATCATTAATTGTCAAACTTAACAATTCTTCACTTCTTAATCCAAGATAAAATGTGCAAAGAACCATATATCTGTCTCTTTTGTTTGACATTCCTCTTGCAAGTTGATGAACTTGGTCTTTTGACAATACTTGTGGAATTCTTTGTTTTTTTCTTCCTGTAATTCTTGGGACCTCAAAATTAAGTGCTAACTCCTTGACTTCTTTTGGAATGGTTTGATGGGTTCTCAAATAATTTAAAAGATTATTGAGCATTGCTCTCGCCACACCATTGTTGAACTCATGAATGAATTTTTCAAGATATTTTTCGCTTAATTTTTCAAATTCTAATTTGTTGAAATAAACACAATAATCATGGATTGATTTTTCGCTTAATTTTTTATTTTGCAACCATTGAACCCACTCTTGCTCATTAATCATATTCTTTCCCCTTTTTGTTTTCTTTTATCAAATGATATGCCTCAATTTTTGTCAAATTTTCCGGAATTGGAACTGCTAATCCGTGCAAGGTTTCAATTTGCTTTTTTGTTGCCGGTTCATTCTTTTTCATCTCACCAAACTCCTTGAAATATTATTCTTGCAATTGAATAAAACAAACTTAATCCACCGAGAATGAAAATCAACTTCTCAAACCAAGTTGTCAAATACCAATCTTGTGCAAGTTTGAATTCAACTGCCGGACCATCACTCTTTTTTTCCTTGATTCCTAACATTCGCATTGCTTGACGTTCTTTTTTGCCCATTTTATAACAGAATCACTCCTATTGTTCCCAAGAAAGCAATCAAGATTGCCGGGATGAAAGGAATTTCCTTAAATTTACTTTTTCTTAATAAAAATTGATAACCAACTGCAACTGCTGTTGTGAAAAGACCAAAAATTGCAACATAGAGAATGTTTGGCAATACAAATCCACAGGCAACAAACACTTTCCAATCCGCAATTCCATGAAATAAGTCCAAATCAACAAGGAGCATTCCAATCAAAAAAGCAAGGATTCCGGTCATGATTGAACCCGGGATTCCAAACATAAAAGCAACAATTAAGAATCCTGTTGTTGCAACTGCCGGAATGAATCCCTCTTTTAAATGAAAAGTCTTGATGTCAAGAACTGAAAGAAAGACCATAAATGCCAATGCAATAAGCCAAGAAGTCTCAAATATCATTGTTCTCCCTCATGAAATTTAATTGTTTGACCGCAAGAATGTGAGAACAAATTGGTTTTATGTCTGTGTGACCCTCTGCAAATTCTTTTAATGATTTATTGAATCCTTGACAAGTGCAAACCCATCCTTGCTCTGTTAATCTTATTTTGTGAGTTGTTTTATTGTAGTCTTTTATTGGCAAAAATTCCCAAGATGTCAAAGATTGCGGAGTTCTTCTTATGCAATTGTTTTCAAGAAA
>CAZQGH010000024.1:0-19550 GCA_964592915.1 Candidatus Woesearchaeota archaeon
TTAGAACAATCATTAAAAATTCAGTATATGGTTAGTTACTTTCTACAAGACATAACACTCTTAATTAAACCAAATCTCCACTTTCCTTAACTTTTCCAAAGCCCAAAATTTTATTTTCTTCAATAATAGGTATAAAAACATAAAAATTATTCAAATTAAACTTATACGCAAGATTAGTTTCTTCAATAAACACATCGCTTCCTTCAGTCAAAGGAAAAAATGAAGGCAGAATTATAATTTCTTTTTTCTTATATTTTCCAATTAAGTAACACTTATAAGTTTCTTTTTTTGCTTTTCTTGTGAAAGTAATTGCAGGGTGCAAATGCCCAACAAATATCTTTTCAATTTTTTTATCTAAAACCTCTAAAAACTGCCTGTCTCCATGAATAAATGCTTTTTCATTTTCAATATGAAAATCTTTAACTTCAACATTCCTTTTTTCAGCAATTGGTTTTAAGATTTTATCATGATTTCCTTTTATTAAAATAATTTTTTTTGTCTTTTCTAATAAATAATCTAAAAAATTCAAAACATCCTGCCATTCCTGATTTGAGATTATTCCAAATTCATGTTTCAAATCCCCTAAAATAATCACTTTTTCTATTCTTTTATTTATCTTACTCTCGTTCCTCTTTTTTTCGCCTGCCTGTTTTTTTAAAATTTGATTGAATATCCCCTCTAATTCTGAAATAATCTGTTCATACTGGGTTCTTGGCAAAAATACTCCCGACTGCTCTAAATACTCTTCATATCCAATATGCAAATCTGTAATAATCAGTATTTTCTCTTTTTCCAGCCATACCGACTTATTTATCAGTTTGTAATCTGCCATAAATAATTTAACAAATAAATATTTATAAACTTGTTTTCTAGTAAATAATATGGAAACTAATATAGCAATAACAAAAACCAGAAAAACATGGATAATAAAAAATGTTAAGTCAGATAAAAAGCATGCTGAAGCTGTAAGAAAAATAAAACAATGGGAAGAAGAATCAAAGAATGTAAGCCATATAATTTCAAGAGTTTTTCCAGCAGGATATACCGATGATCAGTTAAAAAATATAATATACCAAGAGTGTTCTATAGAAGAACTTGTAGAACAACTGCCTCGCGATCAGTTATTTGAATTAGTACAAGAACAAGGAGAAAGAACCTCTACTAATTCTCAATTAAAACAATTATCTCTGGAATATGAACCAGAAGACATCATAAAAGTTTTAACTAGACAACAATTAGAATCTTTAGCAACTTATGCCTATGATAAGTAAAAAAATAATCATTTATATCTCATATTTTTTTAATCCGCCTTCTTCTTCCCTGTCTTCAAACAAAATGCTTAAACTCATCCCTTTAACAGTCCTGTAAATTGCTTCACCAAATAATTTAACAAATAAATATTTATAAACTTGTTTTCTAGTAAAATTTATAGAACAACAGAATTATAACTCAAAAAACTGAGAAATTCCCCTTACTTCCCGAGCCTCATTGTTAAAAATTAATCCGTGTCCTTCCCCTTGAACTAACCTCGTTTCTAATTCTGAGGCATTAGCAAAAGTTTCAGCAACTAACTCTATATTCCCTCCTAAAAATTCATCTTTATCCCCCTGAACCAGATATATCGGGCAAACTATCTTAGAAGCATCCTCAGTTAAATCAGATTCAAAAACATGTTTTGCTGCTCTGAACATCTCTTTTAAATTATTTAATCTAGGTCTTCCAAAAGTCCAGTAACCAATTTCCTCAAATGCCAAAAAGTCCTTAAAGCCCCTTGGCAGAAAACCGGGTTTTTGTTTTTCTATTAATTGTCTAAGATGTTTAAAATCAGAATACTCAACTTCTTCATCCAAACCAACACTTTTAAATAAATAATTTAAAAATTTAAATCCTGCAATAGTGATTCCCATATAGCCATATTTTCCAAGATTTTCAAAAGCAAACTTACCTAATTTTTCATGAAATTTTGAAGAAACCGGATGAGTTTTTGCAAAATCAGAGCTTCCGGATATTAAAGCCAGACCCCCAACTCTTTCAGGTAGTTCAGAAGCATATTTGATACATGGATGGCATCCCGCAGAGAGCCCTACTAAAATAACTCTTTTTAATCCATAGTTATCTAAAATCAAATCTATATCTCCGACTTCAGCTTCTAAATATTCCTCAGCCGAATAGTTTTTGTAATCTTTACTCCTTCCGTGCTTTCTTCTGTCCCAGCAAACAGAAGCTTTTCCAGTATAAGTGGTAAATTCATCAGCTAAACAACTAACCATGGTTGAATTTCCAAACATGCCATGAGAAATAGCAATTCCTGGCAAATCCCCTTCCCGGTATTCAGTATAAATTTCTGAGTCATTGCCTTTTGCTAAATATCCAGTAATCTTTTTTCCCATATTTATATCTCATATTTTTTTAATCCACCTTCCTCTTCCCTGTCTTCAAACAAAATGCTTAAACTCATCCCTTTAACAGTTCTGTAAATAGCTTCACCAAATAATTTAACAAGAGACACAACTTCTAAATTATCTTTTTCTTCCTGTTTAAATGTATCTGAAACCAAAACTTTGTCAAAAACCTCAAATCCATCATAACCAGAATTAAACATTCCATGAGCACCATAACAATACACTTTTTTTGCACCTTTATTTTTTAATGATTCAGCTGTTTTTTTCATTGTTCCTCCAGTATCAATCATATCATCTACAATCAAGCAATTTTTCCCTTTTACATCACCAATAATAACTGACTTTTCAACAACATTTGCTTTTTCTCTTGTTTTATGCCCAAATGCAATCTCAGCATCAATCCCTCTTTTTTTCAATCTCTTAACTAAATACTCAGCTCTTTTTCCTCCACCCAAGTCAGGAGAAACAATAACTAAATTATTTAGCAATTCAGGATGTTTGTTTTGCAAGTAATTTAACAAAGAAGGAATACTAAATAAATTATCATAAGGAATTGAGAAATATTCCTGCATTTGAGGAGCATGCAAATCAACAGTCAACCCCCTTGTTGCATATAAAGACAAAATATCTGCTAATGCTTTAGCATTAACACTTACTCTTGATTCATCTTTTCTATCCTGCCTGGCAAATCTCGTGTAGGGCAAAACAACATTTAATTCTTCAGGAGAAGAAAAAGTAGTAGCTTCTAACGTAAAAACCAACTCAGTCAACCATTCACAAGGTTCTTTATTGGAATCATGAATAAAAAAGCACTTTTTGCCTCTTATATTGTCCAGAATTTTAATCTTAAATTCCCCATCTTTAAAAATAGTCTTCTTAATATTAATTAATTTAACAGAAAAATCATCAGATTCTTTACTTTTCAGATAATCATAAATCCCTTTTGCAAACTCAAACCCTTTTCCATTAGAATCTGCAATAATATCTACCTCATCCATAATTCTATAGAAAATAATCCAGGGTTTAAAAATAAATCTGTAATAAATAATATATTTACTTCTTCTTAACTTGCTTTTGAACTTCTTTATGAATTCTTTTTAAAAATTCAATTCTGTCTTCCATTCTTATTAAATCATATCTGCCCTCTAATATGATATTCGTGGCAAATGGGGAAGGCAATTTGGTTTGTTTATATTCAATTTTTATCTTATTGTTATTTATCATTTCAATTATCTGTTTTGCATTTTCAATATCCATCATATCTTCTAAAATTTCTCTTCTAGCTTCTTTTAAAATTGGAAATTCTTTAGAAACTTTTCTTACTGCAGCAAGTATGAAGTGGCTTCTTAATTGCTGTTTTCCTGCTGATTTTGTTCTCCCTTTGTAATTTCTTAAAATCATCAAAGAACGGGTAGCACAATGCCTGAACCTTCTTTTTAACAATTCAGTTTTTTCCACAGCTTCTTCTAATACTTCTTGCAAATTATTTTTATTTAAGAATTTAAATACTTTGTTTAGTTTGTGTTCGTCAATTTTCTCCCCACTAAGAAAAAACCCGTTATCTCTAATTCCAACTTCCACATCTCTCCCTCCCTGTTGTGCTGCTAAATATGCAAATGCTCTGGATAAAGCATCATTTACTCTTCTTCCAAATAAACTGTGAAAAACCCAGTATTCTTTTTCTCCTTTATACCTTTCAATAATAATTTTTTTGTCTGAAGGCAACCCAACATAATCATGTTGCAAAGAAAAATAATCATATAATTTTTTTGCCACTGAATCATCTACATAACAAAACTCTTTAATAAAACCTTTAATTTCCTTTTCGCTTCTTTTCTTATCTAATCTTTCATCAATCAATCTTCTGAATCTTGAAATTTCCATAGCCAAATCAAATGACAATGGCAGCATTTCAGAAAACCAGCTTGGGATAGTAGGGGGTCTGTATACACTTGAATTTACATAAGCATTCATTCCTCTTGAATATAAAAACTGGTATTTATGCCCTCCTAAAACAAAAACATCTCCTTTTTTCAACCTCTCTAAAAAACCTTCATCTATTACCCCCACTTTACTTCCTTTTTTACCTTCTCCTTTTGCAATTTTTACATTAACAAAACTTTCATCAGGGATGGTACCTATATTTGTCATATAAATTACTCTAGCCAGCCTCCCTTTTTTACCTATTTCTCCTGTTTCAGCATCATACCATATTTTAGGATAAACATTCCTTGTATTTAATCCATATTCCCCAGCCATATAACTAATAACTGATAAGAACTCTTCATAGGACAAATCAGCATAACAATAGCTTTTTTTAATTATATTATACATATCTTTGATATCCCATCTCCTATAAATCGCCATTCCATAAATTTGTTGCGATAAAACATCTAAGGACTTTTTAGGTATTTGAACCCTGTCAATCTTTCTTTCTTCAATTTCTTTTTTCATAACTGAACATTCAACTAAGTCGTCTCTGTCTAGTATAATAAATCTGCCTTTTGCAACTTCATGCAGTCTATGTCCTGCCCTGCCAACTCTTTGTAATGCCCTAGCCGTACTTTTTGGACTCCCTAACAATATAACTAAGTCAATATAGCCAATATCAATACCTAATTCCAAAGAAGTAGAACAAACTACAACTTTTAATTCCCCTTTTCTTAGTCTTTCTTCAATTCTAAATCTGTGTTCTTTCGATAAACTACTATGATGGGCTCCAATATCTTCTAAATATTTAGAAGGAAACATTTCTTTTAAATGGTGGATAACTCTTTCTGTTGCTGAACGGGTGTTAGTGAAAATAACAGTTGTCTTATGTTCTTGAATTAATTTATCTACTAATTCATACAAACTGTGATGCATTTCCCCTCCTGTAGTGTCAATTAAATCTTCAACAGGAGTCATAACCCTAACATCTAACTTTTTATGAAAATCAATATCTGCAATAATGCACTCTCTGTTTCCTGTTAAAAACCCTGCAATTTCTTCTAATGGAGCAACAGTAGCTGATAACCCTATTCTGACAGGAGCCATTTGAGCCATTTCTTCCAATCTTTCTATAGATAAAGATAAATGCACCCCCCTTTTGTTAGCTAAAGCATGTATTTCATCTATAATCAAATATTCGGCATTTCTTAAATTTTCAGAAAATTTAGGAGCATTTAATACTATTGCTAAAGTTTCAGGAGTAGTAACCAAAATATGGGGAGGTTTTCTTGTCTGCCTTGCCCTTTCAGTTGTTGTTGTGTCCCCAGTTCTTAAACCAACCCTTATCTTCTGTAGTTTTATTTTCTTTTTTGCAGCTATCTTTTCAATTTCTTTTAATGGCTCTTTTAAATTCTTAAAAATATCATTTGATAATGCCCTTAAAGGAGAGGTATAAACAGCATAAATCTTTTCTTCTAACTCCTCTTTTGCAGCTAAACTAACTAGATAATTTAAGATTGATAAGAAAGCAGTTAAAGTTTTAGTTCCCCCAGTAGGAGCTGAAATCAGTATGTTTTTCCTTTCCCATATAGGTAAAACTCCGTATCTCTGAGGTAGGCTAAACTCTTCAAACTTGGAAAAAAACCATTCACTAACTAAAGGATGCAAGACCTTTTTTATTTCCTTATCTTTTCTTAATTTAGCCTCAGTTATTTTAACTTTTTCCTTTACCATTTTTCTCCTCTAAACCTATCAAATAAGATATTTTAAAATAAGTATACACTCCTCCAGAAATAATCACTTTATTAATAAATTTATTATAATAATAAATTAAACCTAACTTATTTAAATCTATCGAAATAAGAACAGAGGATATATAAACTAAATCGAGTATATATAACAATTAAGGTGAAATATGAAATTATCTAAAGAAAAAAAAGACAAAATAAAAGAGCAAATTTTAAGTTTTTTATACTATATTTATCCAAAATCTAAATTTACGGCTCAGATAGCAAGAGAAATAGCAAGGGATGAGGAGTTTGTTAAATCATTATTATTAGATCTAAAAGACAATAAACTTGTATTAGCTATAAAGAAAAACCCTAAAGGAGTTTTATATTCAAGAAGAGTAAGATGGAGATTAAGCAACAAAGCTTATTCTGCTTATAAGCAAAGACAATAAGATAATAATCAAAGAATGCAAACCAACAATTAGGAATTAAAATATCTCTTGAACAAAACAAATCTTTATATATAAAATTAATTTTTAATGAAAATGAAGGGAGAAGAGGAGATAAAAAAAGCTTTTAAAAAAGTGAAAAATGATGTTAGTTCTTTAGCTGAAGAAGTCAGTTCTTTAAAAAAAGATATTAAAGATATCAAAGAAATCCTTTCATTTATCTATGAACAAGACACATTTGAGAAAATCAAAAAAATAGCTGATTTTCCAGAAAAAATTCCTGCAAAACCAGAAAAAATACCTCCAACACATAATAAAAATATCCCAACAAACCAACACATAATTCCAACACATAACTCCAATACCTCCAACACTTCGACAGATAAATCCCCTTTAGAGAGCTTAAAAAGAATAAATATCGATATCTCCACACGAAATAAAGGGGTTCCAACAGACAGACAGACAAACCAACAGACAGACATTTCACATAAAATAAGACAAAATTTAGTATCTGAAACAAAACAAAAGGATGAAGATAAACTGCAGCAATTTAATCATAATTCTATAGAAAATAATCCTGATTTTTCAGCTAGTTATTCTGTTGATAATCAGATAAACCCTCAAAATAATACTCAAAATAAACTCCTATTAAGCCAGAAAAATCCAGAAATTGATGAGGTTTCTAAAATAATGGCTAATTTAGATGGCATAAAACAAGATCTAAAAAATAAGTTTAAAAGCTTAACAAACCAGGAATTAGTGGTTTTTTCTACTATATATTCTCTTGAAGAGCAAGGAAAATCCACATATAGAGATATAGCTGATAAGCTTAATTTATCTGAAAGTTCTATTAGGGACTACACAAACAGACTGCTTAAAAAAGGCATTCCTGTGTTTAAAGAGAAGAAAAACAACAAGCAGATAATACTACATATCTCACCAGAATTAAAAAAACTAGCTTCATTAGAAACAATATTAAAGTTAAGAGAGCTCTAAATAGTTATCCTGTGTAACGAATAACTATTATACTCCTATCTAACTAAAATCATGCTCTCTTCTGAATAAGGCTTAAAAACCTTATATTTCTTCATTTTAGGCCCTTTCCACTAAATTTCACTTTTTGCTGTTTTTACTTAAAATACTCTCCTTTTTCATTTTTCCTAGTCATCCTCATTTCTATTTTTTCTTTTTTAGGAGCTCTAAAACTCTAATTCTCACTTTTAGAGGGTTTATACCTTTAGATTTCTTAGTTCTAGCTCTCTCTTTCCAGAGTTTTCCCACTTTTTTAATTTCTGAAATTTTTTTAACATTAACTTAATCTCACTTTTCTTCATCAATCTCTTAATTCTAACCTTTTTTGTATATTTCCTCTTATTCTAACTCTCACTTTTCCGATTTTTTACCTTAATTTTACTCAATTTTCAGTATATTTGAGCTATTTTCCACTAATATTCCTCTATTTCCACTATTTCTTACTTTTTTTCTTATTTTTCTTTTTTTGACTAACTCTCACTTTTACGTTTTTTAGTATCTTTTCTTTAATTTCTTCAGGAATATACATCCTTTTCTTCCCATTCTTTTCAACAATATCCTCAATCAAGCCCTTACTTTTCTGTTTTATCCTATTAATTTGTCCCCTTATTGTTGATCTTTCTTTTCCAAGCATAGCCGACAAATCATCATAACTTAATTTTAAATCTGTGTTCAGCAAAACCATTACAATTGCCCTTTCAGTCACACTTAATTTTGAAATATCTAAAAAATCCGAAAAATTAGCTGTTTGAACAGCTGTTTGCACAGCTGTTTGCACACCCTCAACAGCTGTCTGTTTGTTTAAACGGCCTGTTTGTTTTTTGGACAGCTGTTTAAGAACATCTAAATCATGAAAAGAAATGGCATTTTTTAATCCTTCAATTTCTTCTTTTATCGAAGACAATTCTTCTTTTAAGAAAAAAATATCGTTTTTTACCTCAGAATCCTGCTTGTTTAAGTATTTCAACCAAGCACTAGCTTTGTCTATATCTTCTCGAACAGATTCAAAACCTTTTTTTGTCTCTTGTTCTATTCTTTTTACCTCTTTTTTTCCACTAAATAACCACCAGACCATGATAATTCAACATCCCTCAGCTTTAAAAACCTTTCCCCCTATAATTAAATTCCGAGAATAAATGGCAAAAAGTATCTGAAAAATTTCCCTAAAATAAGTATAAAAATTATGTGTCAAAAACTTCAAAATATGTGTCGAAAACAAGGGTGTTTAGCCAAATAAACAGCCATAAACACCCCTTAAACAGCTGTTTGATACTGTTCAAACACCCTTAAACAGCTGTTTATCGACGACAAAATAAGAATTAACAAAATTTAAATAATATCCTTAATTTAATTACTTATGGTGGATAAAAAAGAGAAATTAACAACTGAGCAAAAAAAACAGGTTAAAAAAGAAGTTGACAAAAAAGTTAAACAAGAAATAAAAGAAGAAAAAAAGAAAATTGAAAAAGAAGTAAACCAAAAAGTAAAGCAGGAAGTTGAACAAAAAGTTGAAAAAGAAGTTGAAAAAAGGTTACACGAAATATTAATAAAAGAATCAAAAGAGCATGCTAAAAAATTTAAAAAGGAATTTAAAAAGCATTCATTTAATGCAATTACTGCTGCATTCGCATTTTTAATTGCATTGTCTTGGAGAACCCCCATCCAGGATTCAGTAGATAAAATAACTAAAAATTTAGGATTAGCTCATGAGGCAATTTATTATGAATATATAGCAGCAATATTTATAACTCTAGTTGCTGTATTATTCTTAATGGTTATGTCCTCATGGTCAGCAAAAGGAGATAATTCATGATTAAAAGTTTTAAGCAAAAACTAAAAGTTTTTGCATGCCTAAAAATCAAAAAATCAATCAAAAAATAGGAAAAAGGAGGTAAAAATGGCTAAAAAAACAAAAAAAGATGAAAAAAATCCAGTAAAAATCAAAAAAACAACAGTAAAAGATTCAGTAACTTCAGAATATCCTAAGTTAAATGCACTAAAATTTGGATTAGCAGGAGGGATTTTAGCAGGATTATGCGTAGCAATAACAACAATCTTTGGGGTTTATGGATATTTTTTAGACTATAATAAAATTATCTTAAGTATCTACAGCATTCTAGGATTTTCTTTAAGCTGGCCAGGAGCAATATTAGGAGCTTTATACGGATTTATAGACGGATTTGTATTTACAGGAGTATTTGCCTGGTTATATAATAAGTTACTAACTTAAACACCCTATAAAGAGTAAAATGGAAAGGTTATCTAAAAAGCAGAAAAATCATATTGATAAACATGTTGAAAAGCAGGTAGATAAGCATTTAGAAAGAAAAGTAGACGAACACATTGAGAAAAAAGTAATGCCTCATGTGGAAACTTTTGCAGCTCAGTTTAAAAAACATGTTTCAACAGCTATAATTGCAGCTTTATCATTTTTAATTGCTTTATCATGGAAAGATTTAGTAGTTCACTCAGCATTAAATTTTATTGGCCCGGAAAAAATATCTCAACATCCTTATTTACCTTATCTAATTTCAGCAATAATCATAACAGTAATCTCATTAGCAGGAATTTTAATAATAACTAGCTGGGCAAAAAAACCAGAGTATATAATATCAGAAACAGGAACAGCATAATCAAATCAAACAAGTGTTTAATCAGCTGTTTAGTCCTGATTAAAAGTTTTAAGCAAAAACTAAAAGTTTTTGCATGCCTAAAAATCAAAAAATCAATCAAAAAATCAGAAAAATTAATCCAAAAAATTCAAATAAATAAAATTACCAATACCTATTACCCCTTATAATAAAAAATAGCTCAAATACAGTCAAATAAGCGCTTATTTCTAAAAAACCAGTTTTATGCGTAAAAACTTCGCATAATGTGTATTATCAGAACCCTGTTTAATTTATGCTTTTTTTGCTAATTAATCTGCATCTAATTCCCCTTCTAAGATGGTAGGCAAAACTAAAATTCTTTTTTTCCTTTCATCTCTTGCAATCATTTTGAAAGATTCAAGTTTTTGATAAATTTGTTCTATTGTTGCCCCAGGTTCAAAATAAATTCCAGGGGTTGTTCCCAAAACAAATTATTTAAACATTATTGCAATTCAAAATAAACAACTAAATAAACAATTAAAACAAAATCAAACAGCTGTTTAAACAAAAACTTGTTTTTGTTAACGCTTAAAAGTTTTTAGCAAAACAATTAAAAACTTAAAGTTCGTATAATATTTTACAAATAAAAAATAAAAAATGGGAAAAGAGGAATGAATAAACAAGAGTTTTTGCGAAAACTTGAAACAGAACTAAAAATAGCTAAAAATTCTAATCACACAATTAGAAACTATTTACGATTTAATAAAAAATTATTAGAATTTTTAAATAAAAATCCTGAGCATATAACTGGAGAAGATGTTAAATTGTATCAGGCTGAAAAATTAACAGACAAATCTTCAATGACTATTATCTTATTTTTAGCTGCAGTAAAATATGCATATGACACTATTTTAGGTAAAGATATAACAAGCAGGATAAAAAGGCCTAAAAGAGAAAAGAAAATCCCAGCAGTATTAACTAAACAGGAAATCAAACAGCTGTTGAATGCGTGTTCAACTAAGAAAAGTAAATTAATGTTATCAATGTTATATGCTTGCGGATTTAGAGTTTCAGAATTACTAAACTTGAAAATAAATGAGTTAGATTTGAATAATAAAGTAGGATTTGTTCGTTCTGGTAAGGGAAATAAAGACAGAGTTTTTAATATTCCTGATTTTTTAGAGAAAAAAATCAAAAACCAAGTAAAAAAACAAATAGAAAACAATGAACAGTACTTATTTACAGGACCTAAAGGCAAATTATCAAACAGAAACCTGCAAAAAATAGTAAAAAAAGCAGCAAAAAAAGCAGACATAAACAAAAAAGTTTCTCCCCATACCCTAAGACACTCATTTGCAACTCATTTATTAGATTCAGGAGAAAATTTAGTTGTAATCCAAAAATTATTAGGGCATGAAAACCTTGAAACAACCCAAATTTACACTCATATCAGTCAAGAACAACTGAAAAAAGTTAAAAGTCCTATTGATTCATTGTGAAATAATGCAAAAATTAGTTTATTTTAATTCATTTATCTTCCTTACAATTTCCGCTTTTTGCTCCTCACTCAATTTCTCGTCGATAGCAGGGTAGAAAACTTTGTTTTCAAATTCAGCATGTTTTAATAATTTTTCTTTTAATAGGTTCTGTAAACTTATTGTTGGTAGAACTTTAAAAAAATAAATCATAAACTTGAAGAATTAGTTTTTTGCCTTATATTCAGTGGCTTTTTCAATCATTTCATGCCATCCGTTTATTTCTAAGTTAATTCCTGCGGTTCTTGCTGGTGTTTCTCCATCTAAGCTTTGGTGTGGCCTTATAAAATTGTAGAAAACAAACCATCCATTTAAAACAGTTTTGGCAGTTTCTTCGTTTCTTAATCCTCTCATTACATTTATCCTGTCTTTTAGTGTTCCATGCAATCTTTCAATAACATTGTTGTTTTCTCTTGCTCTTATTCCTGCTTTTCTTACAAATTCAACCCTGTGTTTTTTGTACCTGCTATAAAACACTTTATTGAATGCTTTTTGATAAGACCATAATCCATCTACAATTATTTTATCTGGTCTTTTTTCTGACCTTGCTCTTGCCTGTCTGAAAAACTTCAATGTTTCTTTAATTGATCTTTCTCCTGACAAGTGAGTGGCCATTAAAAACTTGGTTTCATTATCAATCATTTCCCAAAACCATCTATGATCTCCATCACATTTTATGGCAGTTTCATCTACATGCCAATCTCCTTTTATTTCTAATTTTATGGAGTCAACAAATTTTTTAGCAAGTTTAGAGTATTTAACAACCCATTTCCAGATAGCCATCTGGCTAACATCTACTTTAAGAATATTTGCCAACTGCCTTTTAACCTTTCTAACTGATAAACCTTCAAAATACAAATCTAAAGCAGCAACAATAACCTCTTTCTTTGTCCTCATCTTAACAAACTTTCCATTATCAACAAATTTATGATTACAGTCCTTACAATAATAACACTGCTTGCCTCTACTCTTGCCATACTTGATTATGTTTTCAGATTTACAATATTTGCATTTCATCTTAAATTACCTTTATATCTTATATGATATATATAAGACATACATACTATATAAATATTTCTATAGTATAACATATATGTTATATTTGAGTATCGAAAAGTATATAAATATGCAAAACTAACAAATAGTATGAAACGAATCTTAGTAAGCATACCAGACGGAACATGGCAGGTAATAGAGAAAAAACTAAAAGGAAAGCTTGGCACTAAAGAATCAGAGCTGATAAGAAACATTGTAATGGCCTACCTTTCTGAAAAAGGCTACTTTGAAGAAGATAAATAAGTGATATAAGATGAAAGAAAAAAAATCTGCCAATAAAGAAGAAGTAAAAATCTTAGAAGAAATGATTTCCTCACTTACAGATTTGTTGATAGAAAAAGGCATAATTACAGACGAGGAATACAATAAAAAAGTTAAAAGCAAAATAAAACATGCAAAAGAGTTAAAAGATGTAGATGATTTGGAGTAAGATAAGATGAAAGAAAAAGCTTATTAGAAAAATGAAAAAATATTTATTTGTTCTTGGAAGGAATATTGGATTATCTGTAGAAGAAATTTTTTCATATCTAAAGAGGATGGAAATTGATTTTAAACACTTTTCTGTAAAGAAAAATACTCTTCTTATTGAATTGAAAGAAAATTTAAATACAAAAAAAGTAATTAAATCGTTGGGGGGAACGGTAGCAATCGGGAAATCTTTATTTGAAGGAGATAAAGAAAGTATCAAAGAAAATATTAAAAAAGAGTGGATATATTTTGGAAAAAGATTGAAAATGACCTACTCTCTTCTAAATTTTTCAAATACAAACATTACAGATATTAAAAATATTATTTCAAAAAAGTTTAAAAATCAAAAATTAAAAGCAATATATCGCCCGATAAGAAATAGGATTGATATACAAGGTGGTGGAAAGGGTTTGGGAGATCCAAATAAAATGTACAATTTAGATAATATTTATTTTTTATTAAAAGACCAAAAAGATTTACTTTTTGGGCTTATTGGAGAAACCTATAACTCTAAGGAGGTTGAAAAAAGAGATATGAAAAAACCCGTTAGAAGGTCAAAACTGGCAATATCTCCAAGACTTGCTAAAATATTGATTAATCTTTCAGAAGCAAAAAATACATTATTGGATCCTTTTTGTGGGGTTGGAGTTATATTACAAGAAGCACTCATGCAAGAGATTAATGTAATTGGAATAGATATAGATGAAAATGCTATAAATGGCTGTAAAAAGAATTTGAAATGGTTAAAAAGCGAGTATAAAATAAGACCTAATTTTAAATTACATTTAAATGATTCTACAAAAATAAAATTGAATGAAAATATTGATTCAATAGCTACTGAGCCGGAGTTAAGTGTTTTGTTAACAAAACCACAGGATTTTATAAAAACAAAAAAAATTATAAACAAATTTGAAAATTTGATTATTAAATCAATTAACAATCTTAAACCCAGTATAAAGAAAAATATTGTTTTTACTTCTCCCCTTATAAAAACTAATAAAAAAAGAGTGGGTTGTGATTTTAAAAAAATAGCCGAAGAGACAAAAATGAAAATTAAAAAAGGGACACATTTTTCTTTTCCAATAAAAGAATTTAGGCAGAACAAAATTATGAACAGGGAAATTTGTGTGTTAGTTAAATAGTCCAAGCCCTCTCTATAAATTTGTTTTCTGAATTTCTTGAGTATTCTCTTATTTTATCAATATATTCCCAATCATATTGTGTTTTATACAAACTTATTAAACTCATTTTTTTATCAATAACTTTTGTTATATCGTAGAATCTATTTTTCAAATTCTGTTCTAATCTTTTTTCAACTTCCCCAATTGATTCTCCAATATTCCCCCCCTCTAAGCAATAAGGGATATCTTCATAAAAAAACAATTCGTTGTAATTAAAAAATCTATCTTCAAAAAGCTCTAAAGCTATATCTCTTACTAAAATATGGTCTGTGTGATTTCCTATGGCTAAGGGAAAGAAAAAACGCCCCCGATTTTTTGCTATTCTGGATTTTATAATCTTTTTAATGAGTTTTTCTTTTTTATTATCATATCTTCCTCTCCAATCATAATATCCCCTTAGTAAAACTTCTGGGAGATACATCAGCTCGAGAGGTACTCCAAGCACCCCCATTGCTTCTTGTTCTTCTTCATTGTTTAACCTTGTTATTTCTTTTGGATTATTTATTTCTGGAAGAATAGTAGAAACACATGTACTAAAAATATTTTGTACTAAAAAGGGCTCCTCAACATTTTTTCTATCAAGTAATCTTCCTCCTAAAGAAAGCACTGCATCATCTGAATGTGGGGCCACGATTATATCCTTCATCTGTAATAATTATATACTTTTTTTATAGAATTAACTATATCTTCTAAAAGTTCCTCTTCTAAAAGAGGGTCTGTAAAAACATTCATTATTCTCCTGGAAACACTTTCTGCATTTTTGCAAGGAGTATTTGAGTACTCTATATCTAATGAATGCTCACAAGAAAAAGGACATCCTTTAGAATAAACCCCTTTATTTTGAAATAGTTGAGTTTCATACACTGTAGAAGGATAACATACATCTATTGGAACCCCTTCTTCTCTTACTGCTTTGACAAAATCATCTCTTTTAATCCTCATTTTTTCTGGAAGCAATATTGGAAAATTGTGGTACACATTTTTAACTCCTTGCCGATCTTTTACAAATTGGAGACCTGTTTCCTCTAAACCTTCTCTGTATTTATCTGCATTTTCTTTTCTTCTACTATTCATCCAATCAAGCTTTCTCAATTGAACAGTCCCTATTGCTCCTTGTATCTCGGTCATATTGTAATTATAACCTAATCTATCATAAAAATACCATCCTTTTTCTGTTTCTGGGGAACCATGTTCTCTAGATAGCCTTGCTTCTTCATATAGCTTAGGACTGTTTGTTAAAACCATTCCTCCTTCACCACATGTCATATTCTTTGTTTGAAAAAAGCTAAAACATCCAAAGTCACCAAAAGAACCTATTCTTTTACCCAAGATTTCTGCTCCGTGTGCTTGTGCTGCGTCTTCTATTATCATTAAACTATAATTTTCCCCCATTTCAACTATTCTTTGCATATCTGCTGGATGTCCAAACAGATGAACAGGAATTATAGCCTTCGTTTTTTCGGTAATCTTTTTTTCTAAATCGGATAGATCCATAGTAAGGTCTCTTTCATTAATATCTACAAAAACAGGGATTGCGTTTTGCTGTAAAACCACAGATGCTGTAGAAACAAAAGTCAGTGCAGGGACAAGTACTTCATCTCCAGGACCAATATCTGCAGCTGAAACTGCTGTATGTAATGCTGTAGTCCCAGAAGAAGTTGCAATAGCATATTTTGAACCACAATAATTTGCAAATGCATTTTCAAATTCTCTAACTCTGTCCCCTCCCCTAAATCTTGAAAGCCATCCGCTTTCTATCACTTCCAGTACTGCTTCTTTTTCTTCATCATCAATAGGAAAAGATAAATCCCAAGGTTCTTCCCTTACTGATAGACCCCCATTAATTGCTAATTCTTCCATCTTTCTAAAATTTCTTTTAAAATTTCTTTTATTTGTTTGTTATTTTTATATTCTACAATCTCTATGTTTGTTATTTTGGACAAGCCCCTAACTAATGAAGCTAAATTTTCTTTGTTTTTTGTTAAAATTAAAATTTTTTTCTTCATTTGAGAAGCCCAACCAAGTTCTATATGCATGCCTAAAGAGATTGTTTTGTCAAACAAAGCTATAAGCCCTTCCGAATCTCTAATTTCTGCATGATCTTTCTCTGTACATGCTTCATCTGCCCAGAATTCTTCCCCCCATTTCTCCCTTTCTAACGCAAGATGTATTTCACACCCTTCTTCTTCTAGAAACTTTTTAATTCCTATT
The DNA here is from genome assembly GCA_964592915.1 of Candidatus Woesearchaeota archaeon. Taxonomy (GTDB): domain Archaea; phylum Nanobdellota; class Nanobdellia; order Pacearchaeales; family GW2011-AR1; genus CAZQGH01. The sequence goes on from CAZQGH010000024.1 coordinate 16,585, forward strand.
AACATTTCTTTATATTCTTTTGAGATCTTGCCATTAACTACTTTGTTTTTAAAAGGTGCTGCCAAAAACAATTTCATCTTCTTCTCCTATATATATCCTTTATATATCTTATTGTATTTTTAACTTCAAATTGAACTATAAATTCTTTTTGTTTTTGAGTTATATTTTTTCTCAACTCGGGGTCTTCTCTAAGTCTTATAATCTGCTTAACAAGATCTTCTGAATCCCCTGGAGCAAATAATAATCCTGTGCTCTCGTCTATTACAAATTCAGGTATTCCGCAAGTATTTGAAGCTACAATGGGGGTCCCAGTTGCCATAGCTTCCAAATTAACATAACCCACAGACTCGTATAATGAAGGACATACTAAAACATCTGCTGCAGAATGGTATTCTGCAACTCTTTCTTTTGACGTAACATAATCAATCCTCACTCTTTCAGGAGACAATTCAATAGGTAAAATCTCTCTTTCTTTTCTTTTAGAGCTTATACAAGGAGAATATATTAATCTTTCATCTTTGAATCTAACATTTTGACTCAAGATTACTAATCTTGATTCTTCATCTAGTTTTGAAAAAGCTTCTAATAATGTATGCAACCCTTTATAATAAGTGGGCCTTCCTAAAAATAATAAAGTAAATTTATCTTCCATCCCAAGTGTTTTTCTGGCATCTTCTTTAGGCTTTTCTCCAAAAGATTCTGTATCAACTATAATCGGTATTTTTTCTGCTTCTCCCCCAATTCTTTCTATTTCTCTTCTATGAAAATTGCTGAATACATAAACTCTCCCCAATTGAGGATAAGCCTCTCTTTCTGCTTTATCAAATAATTCTGCAGATATTTTCATTTTTTCTTTTTCTTCATCTGTCTCTTGGTCGTGAACACTCCACCCAAATTCTTCAGAAAGCATGCAATGTGATGTGAGTATATAGGGCATTTCTCTTTGCTGGCAAAAAAGTGCTGGCATAAAAAAATGATTATGTATTATATTATATTCTTCTTGTTGTAACCTTTCTACTAATCTTCTGAATCCTTGATGAAAATTACTTGAAGTCTCATTAAATTGCAGATCTTCAGAAACATATTCTGGAATATGAGTGTCTCTAGAATGTTGCTGCAAGATTTTTAAAAAAGTTTCACTTCCTCCAAATCCTTTTTTTTCATAAAATGTATGCCCTATTTTCATTTTTGTTTTAACATGTTTAATCTTGATTTTGAATATAAGGGAAGGCTTCTCATTTCTTCTTCATTTATTTTTCCCTCTATAAACAAATTGATAACCTCGTAGTGTGTGAAACAATCTCGGCATTCTTCTTGAAATCCTGAAACTTTTCCCCTCTCTTTTGTTGCTTGAAATTGGTCCCTTCCAAAGAGATTTCCGACTTTTTCAGTACCACTACAAGGACATCTTAAAATATCCCCCTGAGGATCTATACCTAAAACAACTTCTGGAACATAGCACCTTCTCCGTTTTCCATCCAACATAAAGTCCGTAAGCCTTTCTAAATATGGTTTTGGGGGAAGGGCCGTTTTAAAATCTTCATAATCCTCCAGTACATTTTGTAATGCTTTGCGAGTTTCTTTATTGCTGGGAGATAGTGATTTTTGAGAAGAGTGTCTTCTATTTCTTCTAACAGGGAAAGGGTAACAAACAGCATTTATATCCCGAATAAATTTTAAAAATTCTGGAAATGACGATATGTTAAAACTAGTTAATACTGTATTTATTTCAAGAGAACTTCCTAAAAAACTCGCTAAATTTAAGTTAGTTAATATTTTTTCTAATTCTTCTTTGGAGTTTCTTCTAGCAGCATTTGTTTTTTGACTAATTCCATCTAATGAGATGCATAGGGTATAGTCTCCAGATGAAAGAAAATCTAAATCTCTTCTAGTCAAGTTTCTTCCATTAGTTATAATTTGTATTGAATCATAACTCTCCTCTTGTTCAGCTATTCTCTCTTTCCAATCAGGGATCATTGTTATCTCTCCATATCCAGAAATTTTCAAAATTGAAGCATCTACACCCTCTCTTAATTTTTGTAGGGTTTTTCTGAATATCCTGCCATCATCTTCTATCACATTGTTTCCTCTACAATAGACACAATGATTATTGCATCCTTGGTAAGAACAATTATCTACTAAAAATGTTTTAACCATTTTTATTATCTAAATGTTAATTTATCTCCATTATTTAATTGATATTCTAATGAAACCTAGTAAGTCTCTTCTTTAGTTTCTACTTCTGAAACATCTACTCTTCTGTTGTACTTTACTTCCCAACATTTTCGATTATCTCGATAAATTTTTTAGCTACTTCTTTGACAGAATAGTTTTCAGATACCTTTCTGCAAAGAATTCCCTTCTTTTCTCTAAATTTCTTATCATCAAGTATTTTATTTAAAATCTCAAAAAATTGTTGTTTATTCTTAAACAGAAGATCTTTATTCTTTTCTGTCAAAATTTCAGGAAAAGACGCAAAATCAGGAGCAACTACAGGTTTTTTTGATGCCATAACATCTATTACGCTCATGCTCCACAAAGCTGATTTGTTAAGATGAGCGATACCCCCTATAGAATCCTTTATCTTTTTATAATATTCTTTTCTCGTCAAAAAATGTTTTAATTCCCCCCAAGGACTTTTTCTAATTTTATTTCTATATTTTTCAACTTCAGGATTATAATGATTCCTCTCCTTTGATCTTTTGTAAGTAGGATTAGTAAAAATAACTTTAAAATCTTGTCTTAATTTGTAAAATTCTCCTAACCATTTTAATATCTTTTTTGTCCCATAATGTTTGTAAAGACGGTGATTATAAATCAGAATTTTTTTATTAGAATAGTTCTTTTTTTCTGAAATTTTATCTACTTCCTCTAAAGATACAGGAGGATTAATATTATAAAAAGGACTAGTTTCTCGGTTCTGTATAATTAAAAGGTGATAGCTTTTAACTAGATTGTGATTCCCT
>CAZQGH010000025.1:0-19407 GCA_964592915.1 Candidatus Woesearchaeota archaeon
CCTCTACCAGGCTTTTTAGTGTTTTGTTCTATTAATTCGCTCCTTACAGTAAACTTAGGATATTTTTTGTATACATAATCGGTCATTTCTTTTTCGTTTGAAAATCTATTTAGTAAGTCTTTTATTTTTGCTTCGAATGGTTTATCTAAACTTTTTGTTTTTTTCTCTCCCTTTTCTGTTAATTTTGTTTCTTCATTATTCAATATTTCATTTTTTCTTAAATTCCTTAAATCATAGAAGCATAATTGAGAAAAAGGACCTTGTTTATAAGGATAAAAGTTATAGAACTTAACTTGTTTACCAACACCATACTCTTTCTTCAACAGAAATTGGGATTTAACAATAGCTCTTCTGGAGAATACTCTATTTCTATTTAAAGCTTTGATTGTATTCAACAATACTTTGTGGCGGTTGAATAATCTCATTTTAATTAAATAACCTCTTTATTATTAATTATATATGTCTATATTAATTTCTTTATAAATTTAATTAACTTTTTGTTAGGATCCTTTCTTCTCACAACCTGATTCACAGTTGAAAAAGTTCTTTTTGAATGTCCCATTTTAATCAGCTATTACTTATTTTATTTTTTAATTCTTTTAATTCCTTAGACCCCTTACTTCTAGTTATTATTGGAGGTTTATCTAACGATTCTAGAAAATCGATTAAATATTGCTTGTACCTTTCATCTTTTCTACCATAATTATCAATTTTGTCTAAAATACAAGAGATTAGAACCTTTCCATATTTCTGGGCTGTTTTTTTATTGTTTAATACTAAATCAAAATAAAGTTCAAAAATCATGTGTGTTAAGTATTCTTTAAAGCTATCTGGGATTTTATTGGTATTTAATATCTTCTGGTTGCACTGTACTAAACAAATAATACTGCTTTTTATAATATTCCCATTTTCATGGCTACAATCTACATATTTTAAATCCTGTTTTACATTAGAAGTGTCTTTATTGATCAGTGAAATCCATTTTTTTAAATTAGAAATTATTTCGTATAGGAGATAGGAATATGCATTTGGAAATTCTGCTTTCATATTGCCATATTCATTTATTTCGTAATTTCTACATATTCTATCTACAAAATGAGAATAATAATATAGCCACATATGCCAATTTACTTTATTATACATTGCTTCAATTACCAATATATCGAAAAATCTTATACCTACAAAAATGGCATCTTCAAATAATTCGTCAGATTCTCCCATAAATTTTTCTTGATATCTATTATAAACATCTTTATCTGAACCTTTCATATAATTTTTATCGAGCAGATCTATTACGGTCTCTCCAATGGGTTTCCATACATAAATCTTCCTACATAGCTCCATATTTGAGAATAAAGTATAAAGAAGCCTATTGCTTTTTGGGATATTGTATCCTATAAGTTTTCTATCTATGGATAAATTTTTATTATAATTTATTTCTTCATACAAAATACTATTTTTATTTTTTAATAAGGAAGTGAGATAAATATTGGCGAATTTTCTTCTAAAGTATATATCTGTATCCTTGTCATTAATGATTTTTAAACCAAAATACGGTTTTAAATTTATAACTTGTTTAACAAAATTATAATTCAATAACTTTAACCACATGGCATCTCTTAACGGGTTTTTCTCGCGAGTGTCCGAATTTGAAATTGTAGAATAATTTTCTTCAAATAATGTTATTACTGGTGTGTACATGTTTTTATTGGAAAGCTCATTTATTTTTTCTACGAAATTTTGCTTATTCTTAATTTTTGCTCTTTTTTTGAAAACTTTTAACAAAAATACTATAAAAATTAATAACGCCGAAATGATTTGCAAAAATTCCAAGACAAAAATTATTTTTAATTCGAAATTGTGAATGAATAAATAAGAGGTTTCATAGTGAAGCGAAACAAATAAGATAAGGATGGACAAAATTATTATCATTGTTGCTAATACACTCAAGATTATCTTCTCAGATTTACCAAAACTATAATTGATTCTTAATTTTCTATGCTCAGGCAAAACAGAATATATTGCAATTATTGTTCCAAAAATAGTTAGAATAAGAAAAGAGTCTGTCATCCTTTAAAACTCCTAGCTTTCTCAAGCCTTTGTTTAACCAACTCACAAACAGCCCAGTAAACCTCTTTTCTTTCTTCTTTTGTCAAACCAAGCTCATCAAAAATAATCTTATCCAGCTCCGCCCTGTCAGGAAGAGGTTTTGGCTCCTGCTCACGAATTGGCTTGTTGGAATCTATACCACATTCTTCGAAGATTGGTTTTGGTTTGTAAGAAGAGTATTTCCTGACTTTTTTTCCAATAACTTTTTCATTACTCTGCATCTTTTTAGGATCTAACACAATTAGAGGTTTCATTTCAGGGGCATATGTTTGTAATGCACCCTGTCCAAGCCCAGTCCTACCGTATATTTCTACCATAAAAAAGTTTATTACTGAGTTTAGAGCCACTACTAACTTTTTGGTGTTTTCTGGATAGAGTATATAATAATATGCATGGTCCACCAAAAGGTAATTTTTATTCCAGGGAAACAAAAACCTATCATTAAAAAACTGATTAAAAAGTATATCTGCATCAGGCAATTTTGGAAGACTCCACCATCCCTTCCTCCCACTCACAGTAGGTCTTTTATGGAAAGCTCTAATTTCATTACCCTTTTCGTCTTTTTCAGATTGTTCTCCCCATTCAATATATTTCAAGGCATTAGTTCCTTTAAGTTCTTTTTTTGATTTATGACACATAAAAACTTTGTATTTCAAATCTTTTGGATTTATTTTAATTGATTTGCATTCTCTCGGAGATTTAATAACTGGTTTTAAAAATTCTTTTTCTATTTTCCATTTATTTTGGTCGTCTTTGTCAAGATAGAAAAATTCATTTGCTCCAGTCTTAATCCCAAACCTGACATCAGCAATCTCTCCCAACTCAACCAGTTTATCCTTGCCCTTCTCCAAAATAGTATAGAAAATGTCAGGGGCCCTGAGGAATTTACCGCCCCATTTGTTGCCTTGATATTTTCCTTTTTTGAATCTTTTTCCTTCATAATCTTCAGGATATTCCCAGCCATCTTCTAATAAATCCTCTTGTTTTATTGGGAAAACCCGGTATTCTTTTGTTGTTCTTACATTATCAACTAAGTCTGTTATCGATTCTCCACCTTTTGATTTTATTTTGATTTTATTAATATTGATTAAGTTTTTAGCAGACAAAACTTCCTGGAAAGGTTTTTTAAACATAATAAATTTTGCAGTATGTTCTATTTTTGGCCAAATCTTTCCATTTCCCCCGTTCATTCCGTTAACCCAATTTCCCAGACTATGTTGTTTTACTTCCGGAGATCCAAATAATGCAATTATAGTATTAACATCAGCATGCTCAAAACTTCTTTTTGGATTGTCATATATAGCATGAATAGGAACATACTTACATAAGAATTCCTGTAATTCCTTACCATAACCAACATCCAGCCATGAATTAGAAGTGATAAAACAAAATGTTCCTTCTTTATTAAGCAAACTCAAACCGTGAAAGTAAAAATAAATATAATAATCACTTCTTTTTCCAATTTTATCTATAACTGGAAATTGTGTTTTAACTGATTTTATTAATTTTCTTTTATATTCCCTTCTATCTTCTAAACTAACTTCTGCCTTAGTCTTATTAGGTGGAGAAATCATTTCCTGCCTTACATAAGGAGGGTTCCCAATAACAATATCAAAACCATTTTTGTCTGAAAAGATTTCAGCAAAGTCAATATCCCATACAAAAGGTCTTTTCTCAGGATCTTTTAAGACATCTTTTACTTTTTTTAGTTTTTCAATTTCTTTTTCATTCTTTTCTATGGCTTTTTCATTTTTCTCAACCTTTTCTTTATCAACATTATAATCTCCAGAAAGTGTTTTTTGGGATTTAGCTTTTTTTATCTCATGCTCATAAACTTCAATATCTGTTTCCAGGCTTTCAACTCTTTCATCAATAATTTCTTCAAATAATCTTGTTTCTTCATCTTTAACTTCTTGAGGCGTTTTAAATTTTGCACTTGGAGAATTCTCATAATATTTCCTTTTTTCCTGTTTCAAATTTTCTAATTTTTTCCTTAAATGCGGTTTTAAGTCATTTGTTCTAATATTGAAGCTTATCCCTCCAATCTCCTGAACTAAAGAATCCCCAATCCTTAAGTTCAAATTTAAATTAGGTAGAAGTGGCCTTTTTCTTAACTCATCTTTTTTAAATTTAGTTTCTACAATTAATTGAAGCCATAATCTTAATTCAGCTGCATGAATTGCCCAAGGCATAACATCAACACCATAAAGAGAATACTGAATAATTTTATTTTTCAATTGAAAATCAGTAAAACTTCTTCCAGTATGTTTGTAAATAATCTCATAAAGTTCAGTTAGGGTAAGCAACATTCCCACCAAAAAAGCCCCAGAACCGCATGCTGGATCAACAACTGAAAGGTTATCTAAAACTTCTTCAAGCTTATACCATAATTTCTTTTTATCTGAAAATCTTTTCTTACTTTCTTTTACAAACCATTTCTCAATTTTATCCTTTTTTTCTGGCAAATCAAAAACTAAATGATAAAATTTTTCTTTCTTGATATCTTCCATATTTTTTGACAAATACTCAACCAAACTTCTTTTACACATAAAATCTACTTCAACTCTTGGTGTATAGAAAATACCTAAATCATTTCTATCATATATTTCTTCAGCAACATTGGCTAATGATTCATAAACATAACCAATCATTTGAGGATCAACAGCAACTTCAGAATCTAATGGTGCATCTTCTTTTATAGTGAAATTATACTTTTCAAAAAATTCAAATATCCTTTGAAACATAGAATCAGTTATCTTCAAATTAAATTCATCCAATCCATTTTCTTTGAATAAACCTCCGTTTAGAAAAGGAGCATTTGAAATAATTTTAACAACTTCTTCTGGAAGTTCTTTAATTTCATTACTTCTATTATTAAATGCTTTGAAAAAAACCTGTCTTAACCATTTTTCATAAAACTCATCAGAACCGAATTTGTCCAATTTTTTATAAGATGTCCATAACCATTCAATAAATTTGGGATATTTAAGCCATCTTTTTTTAGATATAAAATAGATAAACATTATCCTATTAAGAAATTGAAGTGTGAACTCATGGCATTCTTTTCTAGGAATATCTTGTTTATTTAATGTTTTTCTTAAAGTAAAGAATATATTTTTATAATCCTCAAAAAAGTTTTTAGTAACCCTTTCAACATTAAACGCTTTGTTCCATTTTCTCCATACATCCCTCCAATTTTTTTCATCGTCAAAATAAATATTAGAAAGAGTTTCAATAACAGTGTAGTGCTCTTTTTTATTGATTAATTCATCTTTATCTATAACTAATTTAGTTAGCTTGAGTTTGTGTTTTCCAGTTTCTACTTTTTCTCTTTTAGGAAAAACAAAAAGAACTTCTGAATAATCAACAACAAATATTAGTAAGAAGTAGGAATATTGTTTATTAAAAGTGTTTGTTACAGACCTAATAAAAGAAGAAGTTAAAGTTTTAGTTTCTAATAAAAATACAGGCAGATTTTTTCTTTTCTTTGTGACTTTATCCTTAAACCCCATAACAGCATAAATTTCTTCTATCCTTTTACTGTCTTCTTTCTTAAAATCAAAATCACTTTTTCTTCTTTTTGAAGAGGTATCAAATAATATCTCTTTTGGATAGTTTAGCAATTCGAAAAGCTCAAAAATATCTTTTGGAGATTCCAGATTCTTTGTTAATTTGGTTTGTATCTTCTTTTTTAATTTTAGATTGTTGGTCATTCTATTCCCCCATAGTCGTCTTACTCCAAATCATCTACATCTTTTAATTCTTTTACCTGTTTTATTTTATCCTTAACTTTTTTATTGTATTCTTCATCTGTAATTATGTCTTTTTCTATTAGCAAATCTGTAAGTGAGGAAATCATTTCTTCTAGGATTTTTACTTCTTCTTTACTGGCAGGTTTTTTCTCTTTCATCTTCTCTCACTTATTTGTCTTCTTCAAAGTAGCCTTTTTCAGAAAGGTAGGCCATTACAATGTTCCTTATTAGCTCTGATTCTTTAGTGCCAAGTTTTCCTTTTAGTTTTTTCTCTATTACCTGCCATGTTCCGTCTGGTATGCTTACTAAGATTCGTTTCATATAATTAGTTAGTTTTACATATTTATATACTTTTCGATACCTTAGTATAACATATAAGTTATACTATAGAAATATTTATATAGTATGTATGTCTTATATATAACACATATGATATATGGGTTGTTAAGATGAAATGCAAATATTGTAAATCAAAAAACACAATTAAGTATGGAAAAAGCAGAGGAGAACAATGTTATTATTGTAAAGAATGCAATCATAAGTTTGTTGATAATGGTAAGTTTGTTAAGATGAGGACAAAGAAAGGGGTTATTGTTGCTGCTTTGGAGTTGTATTTTGAAGGGTTATCAGTTAGAAAGGTTAAAAGGCAATTAGCAAATATTCTTAAAGTAGATGTTAGTCAGATGGCTGTTTGGAAATGGGTTGTTAAATACTCTGAACTTGCTAAGAAATTTGTTGATTCTTTAAAACTCGAAATAAAAGGGGATTGGCATGTTGATGAAACTGCTATAAAGTGTGATGGAGAGCATAGATGGTTTTGGGAAATGATTAATAATGAAACCAAATTTCTAATGGCCGCTCACTTATCAGGAGAAAGATCAATCAAAGAAACATTAAAGTTTTTCAGACAGGCAAGAGCCAGAGCTAATAAAAGACCAGATAAAATAATTGTTGACGGGTTAGGGTCTTACCAAAAAGCATTCAACAAGGTGTTTTATAGTAGATACAAAAAACACAGGGTTGGATTTGTTAGAAAGGCGGGGGATAAGAGCAAGAGAAAACAATAATATTATTGAAAGATTGCACGGAACACTAAAAGACAGGATAAATGTAATGAGAGGATTAAGAAACGAAGAAACTGCCAAAACTGTTCTAAATGGGTGGTTTGTTTTTACAATTTCATAAGGCCACATCAAAGCTTAGATGGAGAAAAACCGGCAAAAATAGCAGGAATTAACTTAGAAATAGATGGATGGCATGAAATGATTGAGATATCTACTAAATACAAGACCAAAAACTAAAATTCTTATATTTCAAAATTTACTTTTTTATAAAGTTATACCAACAATAAGTTTACAGAACCGGATATCACAAGATTTTTATATTCATTGTTTGGAATTACATAATGACTAGTGAAGATATTAATCAGTTAGAGCAGATGATGGAATTAGAAGATGCTTTTCATGAGTTTGATGAAGAAGAGCCTTATATAGATGCACCTAAACAATCTGTTCAGCAAGAACAACAAGAATTGACAGATTATGAAGACAGAGAATTCACAGAGCAAGAACTTAATGAGCTACATGAAAAAGCTTTAATTCTTAATGATTTATATGACAAAAGTTTAGCAAGACAAAGAGGTATAAACGGACATATAATTTTTCCAGATGGAAGTGTTGGAGCATATACCCCAGATAATGTTCAGGTATGGAACGAATCTGCAAGGGATATCCTAAGACAATACCAGGATTCTCAGCCACAATAAGAAAATTTATTAACTCCCTTTTTCTCTCAATAATATGAAGCAAATAGTAATAAAACTTTTACAAAAAAATACAAAATTAAAAAAAGAGCAAATAGAAAAGATAATTGAAATTCCCCCTGCTCCAGAATTAGGAGATTATGCATTTCCATGTTTTATTTTGTCAGAAGAACTAAAAAAAAGTCCTGTTGATGTATCAACAAATCTGGCAAAAAAATTATCAGGAAATTTACCAAAAGAAATCTCAGGTATCAAAGCTTCAGGTCCATACCTAAATTTTTTTGTAAATAAAGAAATTTTTTCTAAAAAAACAATTAAAAATATTCTAATCAGAAAAGAAAAATACGGCAAGGGAAATGAAAAAAGCAAAATTCTGATTGAGTTTATGTCTCCAAATACCAATAAGCCACTACATGTAGGACATTTGAGAAATCTAGCTATAGGAGAATCGGTTTCCAGAATTTTAGAATTTTCAGGGAATAGAGTTACAAGAATTAATCTTTATAATGACAGAGGAATCCACATAATAAAATCAATGCTTGCTTATAAAAAATTTGGGAAAAACAAAAAACCAAAAGAAAAACCAGACAAATTTGTAGGAGAGTATTATGTATTGTATAATAGAAAATTAAAGCAAAACCCTGAATTAGAAAAACAAGCTAGAGAAATGTTAAAAAAATGGGAAGATGGGGATAAAGAGGTAAGAAAGTTATGGGAAAAAATGAATTCTTATGCTTATGAAGGAATAGAAAAAACATATAAAAATTTCGGAGTAGAATTTGACAAACATTATTATGAATCTGAAATGTATGAAAAAGGAAAACAAGTAGTAGAAAAGGGATTAAAAAAAGGAATATTTCAAAAAGCAAAAGATAATTCTATTAAAATTAATTTAGGAGGCACATTAGGGGAAAAAATATTATTAAGAAAGGATGGAACATCAGTATATATTACTCAGGATTTGTATCTTGCTGAAAAAAAAGCTGAAGATTTTAATTTCGACAAATCAATGTATGTAACAGGAAATGAACAAATATATCATTTCAAAGTTTTATTTAAAATTCTAAAATTATTAGATTATAAAGAAAAATTATATCATTTATCTTATGGTATGGTTAATCTGCCATCAGGAAAAATGAAATCAAGAGAAGGGAAAGTAGTGGATGCAGATGATTTAATTGAGCAAATGGAGAATTTAACAAAAAAAGAAATCAAAAAGAGGTGTAAGATAAAAAAAGAAGAATTAGAAAAAAGAGCTGAGAAAATAGCATTAGCAGCAATAAAATATTTTTTATTAAAAGTGGATGTTTCTAAAGACATGCTTTTTAATCCGGAAAAAGCAATAGATTTTGAAGGAGATACAGGCCCGTATTTACAATATTCCTATGCAAGAGCTTCCTCAATAATAAGAAAAAGCAGAAAGAAATTAAAACCAAACATAGATCATATTCCGGAATTTCACGAATTGCAATTAATAAAAAAGTTAAATCAGTTTCCCGAAGTTATAAAAAAAGCTGAAAAAGATCTAAATCCCTCTCTGTTAGCAAATTATGCATATGATTTAGCTAAAAAATTTAATGAATTTTATCATAAAGATAAAGTTATTGGTTCTAAACAAGAAGTATCAAGATTAGCAGTAGTAGAAGCATTTAGAATTGTGATTAAATCTTCTCTCTCATTATTAGGTATAGAAGTTATAGAGGAGATGTGAATGAGAAAATCAATAAAAGTAGGATTAGGTTTTGGACTAACCTCAGGCATTATTACAACACTAGGTTTAATTGTTGGATTGCATTCTGGAACCAACTCCAAATCAGTGATTTTAGCTGGAATTTTAACAATTGCAATTGCAGATGCTTTGTCAGATGCATTGGGAATGCATGTTTCAGAAGAAGCCGAGGCAAAAAATGGAAAAGCAGTATGGGAGGCAACATTTTCAACCTTCTTTTTCAAATTTATATTTGCTCTAACTTTCTTAATACCAATATTATTTTTTGAGTTGCCAACAGCAATAACAATAAGCATAATTTTGGGATTATCTTTAATATCATTATTCAGTTTTATTATGGCTAAATCTCAGAATAATAATACTTTAAAAGTAGTTGCAGAACACTTAGCAATAGCAGTAATAGTGATAATCTTAACACACTATGTTGGGAGTATTATATCTGTTTTAATCTAATTCCCCTTTGTAAATTTTATGATCAAATTTGTCATATAAAGAAAAAGAAGTCACATTCCTATCATCAGTATGGGTAGCAATCAATAACATGTATTTGTTTAATGTTAGGTGTTCTAACAAGTTCTTAAATATTGTACTACAACATATACTTTTTAATATATATCTTATAAAATATAATTATTTATATGCATACATACATACATGCATACATGACAAAAGTAATTTCAATTTCAGATGAGGCATATAATAAATTAAAAAAACTAAAAAATGGAATGAGTTTCACAGAGGTAATTATAGAGCTTTCTAAATGCAAAGAAAAAGATATTCTTGAATTTGCAGGTTCTTGGACAGATAAAGAAGCTTTAAAAATCAAAAAAGAAATCATGGCAGAAAGAAAAACAAAATCCAGGAGAGCATAATGGTATGTATTGATAGCGATGTTATTATTGACTTTTTAAGAAATGAGAAAAAAGCAGTAAATAGAATAAAACAATTAAAAGAGAAAAAAATAAAATTAGCAACTACAAGCATAAACACTTTTGAGCTAACAAAAGGAGCTTTGCGTTCAAACCAGAAAAATGCAGGAAAATTATTGTCAGAATTTTTAGTTAACTTTGAGATTCTTAGTTTTGATTTTGAAGCATCTGAAAAAGCTGCAGAAATTTATGAAGATTTAAGAAAAAAAGGAAATATTATTGACCCTCTAGACTTGATAATTGCTTCAATTGCTTTAGCTAATAATGAAACCTTACTTACAAGAAATATTAAGCATTTTGAAAAAGTTCCAGAATTAATTATTGAAACAATCAAATAAATTTAATCTAATTTCCCCTTGATAATTTTCAGTCCCTTTATTAAATGAGTTCTATTTTGCAAGCTATTCATCAATTTTTCAATTTCATCAGGTTTTAATTCAATTATGCCTGACGAATCTTTTCCCCTGAAACATAATGCTATATTCTCCTTATTTTTTATAAAATCTTCATTAATCAGGATTTCTTTTATCTCTCCTCCTGATTCCAATCTCACAATACCCTCTTTATTTAGTTTCTTAACCTTAACTTTCATAATAATAATACAAAATCAGGATTTATAATCATTTATGCAGTTAGAAATATATAATAACAAATAAACAATAAATTTCCAGAAAAACATGCTTTTCAAAAACATCATATTCAAACGCAATAAAAATAATAAATAGATTTATTTGTATGTCTATATGAATAAGAATATAAATCCAAAATTAGACCTACTATTAAGTATCACTCATTTTTTTACTTCTTTTGCATTTAATACTCTTTGGGATGTAAGGTATAAAGGGATAGAAAATTCAGTTCTGGAAAGGGCAGTTTACTTACCGAAACATCAGTCATCTTTAGATATATTCTTAATGGGAGAGTTGTTTGCAAATTTCCAGAAAAACCCCTATTATGTCATGAAGGATGAACTGCCAAAATTTTTAGAGTTTTGGGGAGGAATTCCCATAACAAGATTATATGACTTGTATTTGTATGGAGATAAAAAAACAAAGAGATATAACAGAAATTCTGTTCAAATAGCCAGGCAAAAAAAGAAAATAGCATACGACACAATTTCTAAATTAATTAAACAAAACGAAATAATTATTTATTTTCCCGAAGGGATTAGAACATTTAATAGAAAAGGTAGAATTAGAGCATCAAAATTAATAGACTTAATAAATTGTTGCGATGCAGATTACATACCCGTTGATATAGAATATCATGAAGTTAAGCCATTTTCATTCTTCCCTTTCCAAAGAAGAATTGATGTCAAAATAAAAAAACCAATCAGAACTTCAAATCCCTTTGAATTAAAAGAGTATTTAGAATCTCAAATAGAATTAATAAAAAAATAAAGAAAAAATAAAAAAAGAAAAATAAAATTAAGCTTCTGGTTCTGTTGCTAAAAATGCCCACCATGGCTTGTTAACTTCTATAACCTCGCCATTTTCAGCATCTATTCTAGCTCTAATTTCCATTCTCGCTCTGAACAAACCCAAAACTCTTGCAGGTCTCTCTGCATGCATCTCGTAAGCCAATCTTTTCTCGTTTCCTACAGGAACTTCTTTCAATTCTAAAGTGCAATTCAATTCAGAATTGCAAGTTCTCAATCTAACTCTTTCTAAAGCTTTTTCTGCTGCTGTTTCTGGCATAACCATTATCTGCTTTCTTTCTCCGTTTTGCAGTTTTGCACGAACTCTTGTTTTATTACCTTTATCAGATGCATTTTCAACTTCAACTTCCAGACTTGTGTTAACTTCTTCATCATCAAAAGTTAAAGTTAGTATGTTTCCGCTTTTTCCTGCCTGTATTGTCATAACTCTTCCTTCTTCAGTTTCACATTCCATTACCGCACCCCTGCAATTGCATCCTTCCAAACACTCAGACTCATTCCTTAATTGATAAGGCAAAAAAGTTAAGTTCTCTCTGATTACTCTCACTCTTTCCATAACTCTGTCTCTTATCTGGCTTCCTTCTCCATTTTCACCATCATCTCTTTCCTGTGTCTGATTTGCTTCTCTTGTTTGATTTCCCTGTCCAGTTTCATTATTTGTGTTATTTCCAGCATTACTATTTCCAATACCTGTAATAACAGCTTCTCCTTGTCCAGGAGTAGGAACACTATCATCTATCACAGCTAAAACAAAACTGCTAGCTAGCAACACTATTACCAACAAAACAAATGTTTTTTTCATTTTATAGTTATATTTTTACCTCTTTAAATTAGTAACTTAATATGTTTTAAAAACCCTTCTATTCTCTTCTATTCATGGAATTAACTGATCAGATTTATCTCTACTTCGAGACTTATGGCTGCGTAGCAAATAAAAACAACACAGAAATAATGAAAGGATTAGCTTTACAATCAGGATTACAAATAACAAACAACATTGATATTGCAGATATTTTAGTTATTAATACATGTATCGTAAAAGGAAGAACAGAGAAAAAGATTGAGAGAAGAATAAAAGATTTGTTACAATTAAACAAAACAATTATTATTGCAGGATGCATGCCTGAAGTAAGAAGTAAAAAACTGCAAAAACTATTTGATGAAAAGGAATTATATTTGTTAGGAACTCATCATGTTAAAGATATCTGCAAACTAGTGAAAAAAATAATTGATGAAAGATATACTAGTGAGGAATTTTTAGAATTTCAAAATGAGCAAAAATTACTAACTGGAAAAATTCCGGAAAAAAAAGATGTTGGAATAACTCAAATTAGTGAAGGTTGTATTGGAAATTGTTCATTCTGCTTAACTAAACTAGCAAAACATAAATTATATTCATATCCTCAGGAAAAAATCATAGAAAACATAAAAAATGACCTTGATTCAGGAGCAAAAATAATTCATATAACTTCACAGGACAATGCTTCTTACGGTTTAGATAAAGGAGAACAAAAATTACCAGAATTACTAAAAAAAATAATTCAATTAAAAGGAAAGTTCAAAATTAAAATAGGAATGATGAATCCAAACAATGTTTTACCAATTTTAGACAAATTAATTGAGATATATAAAAACGAGAAAATCGAAAAATTTATTCATATTCCTTTACAATCTGGCTCAGACAAAATTCTGGAAAAAATGAACAGAAAATATCAAGTTAAGGATTTTGTTAAAATAATTAACAAGTTTAGAAAAGAAATCCCTGATATAATTATATGGACTGATATAATAATAGGATTTCCCGGAGAAACAGAAAAAGATTTCCAAAAAACTCTAAATATAATAAAGCAAATAAAACCTGATTTTATCAATTACTCAAGATTTTGGAGTATGAAAGGAACAAAAGCTGAAAAAATGAAGCAATTAGATGTGAAAATAGTTAAACAGAGAATAAAAAAATTTAAGCAGTTTTATGATGAATTATAAAATTACTTATCAAAAAATAAAATAAATATAATTTAAAATAAAAATTAACAATTCCCTTGCCTCTTTTGTTTTAAGCTGACTATTTTTTCTTTATAGGCTTCATCTCTTTCCAAGCTAACTCAAACATCTGTTCAAGAGTTGAAGCAAAAAATTCTGTATTCAGCCAGACACCTACATCATAACTCGGATGAACTTTTTCATCATCTAAAAGCATAAACATAAGCTGTTGTGAATCTATAACAACAAATCTTGCTCTTAAATCTTTCATCTCTCTGATTTCAGCTACTTTTGACAGCTCTTTTGCAATTTTCTCATTCTCTTTTGTAATCGGTGCTGCAATTCTTACAGTAATTTTCCTTTTTTTTGCTTTTTCCAGACTTGGCATTAAAGCTTCTAATTTCCTGTTTAAACCTTCAGCAGTTGTAACAATAGTTACTGTATTTTCAGCATCTCTAACCATCATATCAATATGATTGTAGATATTTTGTCTGCCTCTCAAACTTCCAGACAAATCTGAAGGCTCAACATATTTTACTCCTTGGGTAAATAACCCATTAAGTTCCTCAAGAACTTCATCTCCTTTCAACTTTTCCAATCTTTTAGATTTATCATGGGCTTCCTTCATCAAGTTTCTTTTAACTCTCTCAACAACTTCTTCAGGTTTCAAAGCAACAAACTTAATTGGCTTACCCAGCTTCATTACTATAAATCCCTTTTTTTCCAAACTTTCTAAGATATCATATGTCCTGCTTCTTGGCACATCAGAAATACTTGACAACTCTCCAGCAGTCGAAATTCCTCTAGAAAGCAGAGCCGTCCATACTTTCACTTCGTATAAATTCAAGTCAAAGATTTTCCTTAGCCGACTTAAAAACTCTTCCTTAACAATCATTTTATTTTGTATTAAATACCTTCACCTTTTTAAATGTTTTTATACCTTTTGAAAGGTAACGAAAAATTTTCTACCTTTCACTTCAAAATCAAAAGAGTTTTTAAATGTTTCTTTTTCTTTACTAGCCAGTGAAATTCTTTTAGCATTAACTCTTTCTTTTATAAAATTTTCTTGAAGTTTTAATTGTGAAAGAAGCTCTTTATCAACGACAATGCTAATTTCAATTTTGTCTGTTTTCACTAACCCAGCTTTTTTTCTTTGTGATTGAATCTTTCTAGTTAATTCCCTGGCAAAACCTTCAGCTTCTAATTCTTTATTCATCTTAGTATCTAATTCAACTTTTAATTCTCCTTTCTTAATTTCAACTTTTTTAATATTTAATTGCCTCATAATTATTTCTTTTAATTCTTTATTTAACTTAGAATTTGTTTTAATCACAGCTTTAGGCAGGGGCCATTTTAATCCTACTTCTTCCTTACTTCTAACAGCTAATCCAGCTTCAATAATCTCATTAACATTCTCCATATTTTTTTCTAAATTTTCATCAATCTTTTTTTCATCAAATTTAGGCCATCTGCATAAATGAACTGATTCTTCTTTCACTAGTTTTTCTTGCTTTAAATCCTGCCAAACTTTATCAGTAATAAATGGAGAAATAATTGAAAATATTTTCAATGTGTCAGTATAAACATCTTTAATAGTTGTAAAAACTCTATCTGGTTTTTCATTAGCTTTTTCCCTAGTAAACTGAATATAAGTTCTTGATAAATCTAAAAATAGTTCTTCAATCTCTTTAATTACTTCATCCAATCTGTATTGCTCCATTAATTCTGTAACTTTTTTTATTGTATTATTTTTCCTGCTTAACATCCATTTTTCTTCAATATCTAAGTTTTTGGTTTCTTTTGTTCTTTTATGTAAACCTAATAACAATCTTGAAATGTTATAAAAAATATTCAAATTCCTGTGCTTAATTTTAACATCATCCCAATTAAAATTAATATTTTGTCCTGCAGTTGTCTGAAACATGTAATATCTTAATATGTCTGCTCCGTATTTGTCGACAACTTCATAAGGAGAAATAATGTTTCCCAGAGATTTTGACATTTTCATTCCCTGATAATCTAAAATCATTCCGTGAGTATAAACTGCATTATAAGCTGATTTTCCAAATGCTATGGCTGAACATATTTGTAACATAGAAAACCATAACTTAATTTGTTCTGTTGCTTCCAAGATAAAATCTGTTGGAAACAATTTAATATGTTTGTCTGTTTTTGGGTAATCTAAACAATTCCACGAAGTAGTTCCTGAATCAATCCAGACATCGATTACATCTTCAACTCTTTTGAATTTTCCTCCGCATTTACAACCCCATGTAACTTTATCAATCCACGGCCTGTGCAAATCATCAGGAACTGCAGATTTTTTCTCTAATTCTTTTTTAGAACCAATTACTTCAACTTCTTTACATTTATCACAAATCCATAAAGGCATCGGGCACCCCCAGAATCTCTGCCTGGTTAAACCGTTATCTTTTAGATTTTCAGTCCATAAATCATAATTTTTTCCTGCAAAATCCGGCTGCCAACCCACTTTTTCATTAAATTTTAGCAATTTAGAAATCAAGTCTTCAATTTTCAAAAACCACTGCTCTGTTGCTCTGAAAACTACCGGTTTATGACATCTCCAGCAGTGAGCATACTCATGCTCAATTTCATTTTCAGTTATTAAACTGCCATTATCTTTTAATTTTTCAACAAATTTGTAATCATCTTTTTTTGCTTGCAATCCAGTAAAGTCGCCCATATTTCTGAATATGCCTTGTTCATCAATTCTGTTAAATGCTCCGATTCCGTATTCTTTTCCAACTTCAAAGTCCTCAGGACCGCATCCAGGAGCTGAATGAACTAATCCAGAACCAGATGATGTGTCAACATACTCTTCACTTAAAATAACTGTATGAACCTTCTCCCATTTTTTCTTTAATTTATCATAAACCTCTTTTAATTTAGAATAAAAAGGATGAACATATTCCAAACCTAATAATTCCTTACCCTTAAATTCTTCAACAATTTCGAATTTTTTCTCCAATAATCCAGAAACAAAAACAGTTACTAAATCTTTAGCAACAATCCATTTTTCTTTTTTCCCTTCCCATTCTAATTCAGCTTTTACATATTTTAATTCAGGATTTACCATCACAGCTAAGTTGTAAGGAATTGTCCAGGGAGTGGTTGTCCACACAACCAAATACTCATTTTTCTTGCCCTTAACTTTGAACTTCAAGAATATGCTGTTATCCTTGACATTTTCATATTCTAATTCATGTTTAGCTAGAGAAGTTTCGCAACTAGAACACCACTGCATTATTTTTTTACCTTTATACAATCTGTCTTGTTTATGAGCTTTTTTAATAAACCACCACATTCCTTCTATAAACTCAGTTTTAATTGGCAAGTAGGCATTTTCATAATCCATCCATACACCTAATCTCCATAAATCTTTATTCATAATTTCAGCATTTTTTGTTGAAAAATTGATACACTCTTTAATAAACTTGCCAACTCCGAATTTTTTAATTGCATCTTTATCTTTTAATTTCAGTTTTTTCTGAACTTTATTTGCAGTTGGCAAACCATGCATGTCATAGCCAGCTCTGTCCCATACATTAAATCCCTTCATTCTCTTGTATCTCATAACCATGTCTTTCATTCCATTATTCCAGGCATGAGCAATATGCAATCTTCCAGAGGTATATGGTGGTCCCTGCAAAAAATAAAACTTCTTGCCTTTTTTGTTTTTCTCTTTAACTTTATTATAAATCTTATTATCTTCCCATAATTCCAGTATTTCTTCTTCTACTTTTTTGAAATCATACATTTTATCCTTAATTATTCGCTATCAACTTTCTTCTGGTTGATACATGGCTTCATGCCAGTTTGAAAACCTTTTCTAAAGGTTTATATTTAGATATTTTTTTGTCCTTTTAAATCCTACGAATTTTTTAAAATCAGGCATTAAAATCCTGATAATGCAAAGCTGAGAGTTTTTAAATGAACATGAACATATACTTTTAAATCACTTCTTGCATGAGGATATTTTTCAACAGCCCCATTATAATAATTTACAGTTTCTTCAACTTTATCTCTGCCCCATGCTAATTCTCTGAATCTCCTAACTACTTTAGCCCTTTCCTCACCTATCTCTTTTTCAACTTCATCCATAGGCAATACTTCATTTAAACCCATTTATACATCCATCTGGCAAATTTAATTCAAAAGCAGGAGGTAAATTAACAAATAACATTTTAGAATTCCTGCAATCTCTAAATAGTGAGATTGCAATTAAATAATAATTTGAGATATAGTTCTGACTAATATTGTCCTATCATAAGATAACTTGTTATTAGTCATATTATTCATAGAAATAGATTATATATAAATTTTACCCTTCTAAATTTAAAATTCTTCTAACAACATCTTCATGTCCTGATGAACTTTCTTTAAAAAACATAGCTCCTGAATCTTCTGGTTCATTATCATCAAATCTTATTACTAATGCTCTGGTTAAATTTGGATAAGTAACTACTATTATAGTATCACTCCGGCCCTGTTCGTAATTTGCCTGATAAACATATGTTGTGCAATCATATTTTCCAAGACTATGCTAAAAAATTTCTTGCTTTTTTACTATTTAATCTGTTTAAATCTCTTACAGCTCTTACTTGTTCTCTTAAACTGGCATCAGGATTGTTAACTATATCAATCAATTCTGAAAATGTTTTATTATTTGATTCCATAAGAATATATATGAAGAATTATTATTAACTTTATCTGAAACTATTGTAAACTATCTAAAAATTCTTTCTCTAAAAAATGCAACTGAGAAGGTAAAATAAAACAAAAAGGAGGGAATATTTTTTCTTCATCTAATTCTTCAATATTTTTGTATAAAACTCTGTTTTTTTCTGTCCCCATTTTTGAACAAATAATTAATTTGTCCAATTTAATATATTTTTCCTTGGCAGCTTTTTTCAATTGCGATAAAGCATCTTTAAATGACAAGCCAATATCGACTAGTATTAATGTGTGAGCTTTAATTCTCTTATTTTCTTCATAAATCTCCATAAACCCAAAACTTACTCCTTTGTCCTCCCAGTCAGGCATGCTCGCAGTTTTCCCAAATTTATATATTTGTAAACCAGATTCAGCTGCAGCGTCAAAAATGCTTGCATTATGCAGAATTTTATAAGGAATTTGCTCTTTTTTTGCAGTTAATATAAGAGAAATATGGGTTGTAGCTGTTAATGGAGAGCCATAAACTAAAAAGCAAATATCTTTGTCTTTTGCTTCTAATACAATTTCATCAGATTCTGCACTATCTCTGTTCAATAATTCAAATCTTCCAATTCTTTTTTCCAAATCTTTTAAATTATAAGGGAAATCAACTGTATAACCTTCTACATAAACTTTTTTACAGCTCTTAATAACACTTAATGCATGTTTTCCCAAATCATCTAAATTTAAACCTAATCCAATTAAGTAAAGCATAATTTTTATAATAAGATTTAATTTTTATAGTTTTGCTTTCTTATATACTTTAATACCCGGTTTTTTTCTCTATAATATCTAAATACATTTTAACAGTATTTCTAATCAAAATTTTGTCTTCCAAAGACAGAGAGTTATCTATTAGAGAATAGGTTTCGCAAATCCAGTCTTCTCTGTTTTTTATCATAAATGTAATGCAAACGGCGCTGTCCGGAGTTCTAGAAAATTAACCGAAAATTAGTTATAAAATGACTGAT
>CAZQGH010000026.1:0-6633 GCA_964592915.1 Candidatus Woesearchaeota archaeon
AATTATATACAAGATAAGATTATCTATCACCCGTAGACTTTACAGAACCTAAAAACAAAATATTTATAAATGAGTAAATCTTAAAAAAAACATGAAAAGAGGTTATAGTAAGCTGTTCATTATACTAATATTATTATTAGTTTTATCCTCGCTAGTTCTTGCTCAAGTCAGTCCTCCAAATGTTAAAATTTACGAAGAGCCAGGAAAATGGCTAAAACAGGCATTTAATTATGCATTTGGAAATGCTTTTGGTGGAGGCAGCATAAGTGAGTTAATAGCTATAAAGTTCATGTTTTTCTTTTTATTATTCTTAATTTTAATGGCTGTATCAGAATATGTTCCATTTTTATCAGACTTAGGAAATGAAAGAAGATGGATTGTATGGCTAGTTTCTATTATCGTAGCTTATTTATCTGTATTTTATATTGCACCAGAAGAATTTATGGCAATTCTTATTGGTTATACAACTTTAGGAATTGTAGTATCTACAATTATTCCATTAGTATTTTTATTTGCAATAATTTACAAATCTTCAGATAGTATGAATGCTGGAACCTTAATCTTACAAAAATTATTATTATGGGGCTTTGGATTAGTATTATTATGGAGAACAATTGCCTTATCTGGACAAGAAGGAGTATCATCAGTAGCATACCCCTTACATATCGGAACTTTAGTTATTGTTGGTGTTTTAATTGCGTTTAATAAAACAGTAAGAAATTTTATTGTAGGAACTCAGGGATATATTGAAGCCTCAAGAAACTTAGACAGAACAGAAGCAATGGCTTTGGCAGCTTCTTTAAGAGATAAAGCATTAGCAATTGAAGCTACTAACCCACGAGGAGCTACTCAGTTAAGACAAGCAGCAACAAGAATTGAAAACAACCTTAGTTCTATATAATCTATGAAAAAAACAAAAGAGGAAGTAAATTATAAAGAAGATATAATAAAATTAGGAATTATTCTTGTACTTCTAATTTTAGCTTTGATACTAATTCATCAGTTTTCAAAACCAACAATAACTCCCTCTCCTGATTCAGTTCCTACATCTGAGTTAGAACAAACCAAGGAAAAGATTGATAATGCAACTAAAACAATAGAAGAACTAAGAGAAGAAGAAAGACAAGAATATCTACTAAATCAAACCCGTGATATGCTATTAAAAAACCCGGTTGTAAAAACCTTAGATAGCTTCTTCACAAAAATTTCAATTGTGTTCAGAGTATTATTTGGAGAACCTTATTCTCTATCTTTAACACTATTCATATTAATAATATTCTATATATGGTTTACAATACTTATGTCAGAATTACTAGGAGCATTTGGATTTTTGCCTAAAAAAACTTCTTTCTGGCTTGCTTTAGGTTTTTCAATTATTCTTGCTCAGTTAAGTTTTTTCAGATTTATAGTTGATTTTTCCCTAGCATTAGTGTTTGCAAGAGAAACCTGGATTGCCCGTATTATAATCATTTTTGGAGTTATTTTTGTTTTAGTTTTATTTGGAATGATACAAAAACAATTTGCAAAATATCTTGAGCAAAAAAAAGAAGAAAAACAAAAAGCTGAAACAGAAGCAGCAAGAAAAGGAATTCAAAATTTCTTCAAAAAAATGATGTTTTGGAGTGAACAGGAATAATTACTGAGTTTTCTTAAATCTCTTTCCCAACCTTCTCATTATATTAGCACCTAACCCAGCTTCAGTTCCTGCTGATTCTAAATATTCCTGATAAGCCTGGTTTTTTAATAACTTATATAATGAAACAACAAAATATCCAATAACAATGATTATTGCTAAAATAACTGATAATTTAAGATAAGAGTATTTGTTCAGAGTTTCAAAAATACTAAAAACATCAATTAACCACTCAGCTCCTATTTTAACTCCTCTTGATATAGCAATTAAAATTGTAACAACTAATGAAATTAAAAATTGTAAATATTTTTTCTGAGTTATAACTCCTGAAAAACTATACAAGATTACAAAAATCATGAAAAATAAAGCTGAATAAATAATAAAAACTGAAAAACTAATTTCCCCATCAATCCCAAAAATATATCTAGCAGGAGCTTGTAAAGACTCTGGGATTTCTCTTTGCTCTTCTAAAGCTGAACTTATTTCTTTAACCTGGTTAGTAACATTTTCCAAATCCTGTTTAGTTTTATCTATCTCATCCCCGGCATCAACAGCTAAAACTATGTTTATTAATAAAATAAAGATTATTATAAATGCCAATCCTCTTTTCATGTTTATCTAAGAAAAAGCTTATTTAAATTTCTTTCTGCTTCTTTTTTATCTGCAATTTTAGAGGCTATAAATTATCTTAAGCTAATATTTGTTTATTTTTCTCATTCATTTTAAAACACTTATCTTAATGTGATTAAAACACTTGACTTTATAGATTAACTTTTAGACATGGATTTTAAAACAAAGTCCTCTGTTTAGCAGCTTCCTTAGCTCTTCTCAGCTTTTATAATAATTATGTAAAGATTTAAAAATAGTGTGAACTTAAATTTACATATATAAATTAAAATGGACATATATAAAGAAAAGTTTACTAAATTGCAAAGAGAGATTTTAAGGTTTCTTTTTATTAAATCAAGCAGCTCTTTCAACCAGAGACAACTTGCAAAAAACCTTAAAGTATCCCCAACAGCAATATCAAATTCCTTAAAAGATTTAGAAAAAGAGAAATTAATTAAAATTGATAAAGAAAAAGAGAGCAACAGACAAATAATAGAATTAAATAAAAAAAATCCGGATGTTTTTTTCATTAAACGTATTGAAAACTTAAAGCTTATATTTGATTCAGGATTATTTGGATTTCTTAAAGAAAAGTTCAAACTTGCAACAATAATATTGTTTGGTAGTTATTCATTAGGAGAAGATATAGAAAGATCAGATATTGACATAGCAATAATAGGAGAAAAAGAAGTTAATATTAGCCTTGATAAATTTGAAAATTTGCTTAAAAGAAAAATAACCCTACAGTTCTATGAGGATTTAAACAAGATAGAAAAAAATTTAAAAAGCAACATCCTTAATGGAATAACTTTAGCAGGAGGGGTAAATATATGAAGAATTTTAAAGAGTATCTTGCAAAAGGCATAGCCAGGAAAGTATCTCAAAACAAACCAAGAGCATATTCACTTATAGAGGACTCAGAAAAGAGAGAAAATTTCCTTAACCGGGCAATAAAAAATATAAACTTATCAAATGACAATGCTAATTATTTTATTGAAGAAGTCTACGATATACTAATAAGCATAACCAGAGCAAAAATGTTTATAGATGGTTTTGAAGCTTCTGGCAATAATGCCCATGAAGCAGAAGTATCTTACTTAAAAGAAATTAAATTTCTAGATTTTGAAATCAATTTAATGAATGAAATTAGAAGGTTTAGGAATGGGATAAAGTATTATGGAAAGAGGTATACAAAAGAAGAAGCAGAAAAAATTATAGATTTTATGAATTCTCTCCTGCCCAAATTAAAAAAACTTGTAAATTCCTAAAACAAAGTTCTCTGCTTGCTTTCTTCTTCAGCTTTCTTCAGTTTATCCAGATTAATTTATTTTAATAAACTCCTCAACTTCCTTAACAATCATCTCAAAATCTTTTAATCCTTCTTTTATAGTTTCATAAGCTAATTCATCATCTATCTCGCCATATCTATGAATGAAAATATTTCTGAATTTCTTCATTTCATTTATTAGCTCAATCATTTTTTTACTTAATATTTTTTTTATTTTTAAATTTTGCAGGACAGTCTCCTCAGTCTCAGGAGTGCCAAGATTTAAATCTGAATTAATTATGTTGCATATGTCTAAAATATTTTCTATGCAGAACTCTATTTCTTTATAAACAGCATCCCTAATTAACCTTGAATGTTTAAAATCATCCTAATTGCCAGGAAGATTTTCCTCAACAACCTCAAGGGTATCTGTAATTTTCTTTATCTTAGAAAAAATTATTTCCTTCCTGATTGTTTTCTTTTTCATGCCATCCTCTCCATACCAATATAGTCGTAATAATATTTTTTAAAATCTTCAAATGCTTTTATAGTTTCATAAGCAGTTTCATAAACAAACCCCAAATCCTTGGCATAAATTACCTCTCCCTTTAATACCTCTTTTCTTACATACAAAGGCAAATCCTGAAAAATCTGCACATCAAATTTATCAGGCAGTTTTGCAAGCAATTTCAACCTAAACTTAAACCTTTCTTTTTTATCGCCTTTATAATAAACAGCAAAATCTACATCAGATAAATTATTTTGCTTTTTCTGGCTATAAGAACCAAATAAAAAAACAAATTCCACATTATCAAAATCCGGCATTTCTTTTAACTTCTCTAAAAATAAATTGATTTGCTCTTTTATAATCTAACTATATAAATAATCATGTTTAAATTATTTTCTAATTTTCAAATTAAGATAAATCAGAGCAATTAAAGAAAATGCAAAAACTATAATTAAATAACCTGATTCTCTCAAACCACCTACAACAAATCCTGTTAATCTCAGATTATTTAAAGTATATATTAAAGACAAAAAACCCATAACAATAAATAATGCTTCCAGAACTTCTTCTAAACTCTTTTTTTTGTGAAAAAATCTCCTTCTAATCTCTTCATCGCCCATAGAATATAATCCTACTGGCAGCTCATTTGAGGAATACTGCTGTGCATAAGAGTAAGGGTTTTTATGAGAACGAAAAGAATGCCTTACTTCCTCAGCTCTATTTTCAGCTTCTATTTCTTCAATATCAGAAACATCAAATCTTATTTTTTCTGGATGATACATCTCACTTAAAAATTCATTGCTCCTTGAAAGGGCGTCTCTCTTTTCTTTATCAGGCATATCTTTAGAAATATCAAAAACCTCTCCGAGATAATCAAACATATCTTCAAAAGATTTAACCTGCTTTAGGTCTAATAATCCAAGTGACTCGTTTGGATTTTCAGAATATTCTCTCATTCCTCTTAAATATTTTTGCTTAACATTTTCTGTTTCTTCTTTAAGATTCTCTTCACTAATCTCTCCCGCCCCATAATCCTGGAATAAATCTTGTATCTGATGATAACTTTCAGAGATTAATTGGGAAACATGCTCTCTTCCTTTTGCGATTTTTCTTTTTCTTTCTCTCAAATAACCCTTTAAATCTCTAATCAAACCTAATCTATTTATCCATCTCTTTTTAAAACCCGGACTATTAGTATCTCTTGCTTCATAACCTTCAAACAAATGCTCTAAATCTGTTCCTTTTGAAATCTCTCTGCCTAAAGTTTCTCCTGCTCTGCCTAAAAATTCATGAACCTGGACATCCTGTCCAGTAAACTCAATTCCTTTTCTTCTAAGAATTAAATCTCTCAATGCATGAGAAGTTTCTTCAAAATAAGTTATTCCATTTCCTATATCTCTGGGAGAAATATAAATCGTTCTATCCCTTAGACTATAATAAGAACCCTCACCTTGCTTAACCTCCACTTCTGGATAATCTCCTTCTTCCAGTTCTACATTTTCTCTATTTGAAAGAAGTTCCATTGCTTTCCTAATTTCTTTCTTTATTTTTTTTATTGGAACAGTTGAAATAGTCATTTTAAAACAAAGTCTGCTGTTTTCTGTCATCAATTGCTTTTTGCAATTTCTCCATGCCAGAATCAATTCTGTTTTCAGCAAAATCATAATCCAATAAAATTTCCTTAACTTTATCCAAATCCTGTTTTGGACACGAAATATCAACATCTTTCACAACATTGGGCTTTTTAAATAATTCAAATATTTTTTGCCAGTCAAAATCCAAATCATTTTGCTCTTCTACTTTCTTAAAAATCTCAGCAGGATATTTATAATTCCTGACAATTTTCAATGATTTTTTAGGACCCAATCCCCTAACTCCTCCTGGATTATAATCTGTTCCAGTCAAAATTCCCAAACAAATTAACTGCTCCTGAGTTATTTGTAAAGAATTCAAAACTTTTTCTAATTCAATTTTCTCTGGATTTACACTAGTCCAGCCAGATACAGTTCTTCTTTTTCTTGCCAAAGTTAAATTCTGAACTATTACCGGCGCCTGAAATAGTAGTGAATCATAATCCTGAGAAGCAACTCCATAAATTTCTTTATAATTCTTAGCTAAATATGCAGCCTGTGCTTCCCCCTCTCCTGGAGCCTGAACAACGCAAATACCTAATGCTTTTAACAGCTTCTTGCTTTCTTCGATTTTCTGCTCATCTAATTCAGATAATGAACGGGCATATTTCCCCATAGCTTCAACATCTTCTCTATCCTTAGCTTTTTCATATTTCTGCTTAGCTTCTTTTTTTCTTTCTTTTCTCTTAGCAGCTTCTTCTCTTTTCATTTCTGGTGGAACACCATCAAAAACATAAAGCATTTTCAAACCCTCTTGTAATAAACTAATGTTTCTATAAAACAAACCAGAAATATGACTTGAAACCCTGCCTTTAGAATCCTGCAGAGGAGTCCCATCTCTCTGTCTTATTGTAGTTAAAAACTGATATATCACATTGAACGCATCAACAGCTATAAATTTATTTTTCAAATCAGAAAATTCAATCTCTTTTCTCGGAACAATATCAGCAATATTCACACCCATTGTTTAATCTCCATTATTATG